>CAYQMZ010001090.1:0-2240 GCA_964418725.1 uncultured Pirellulaceae bacterium | reverse complement strand
TTGGATTCATGAATCTCTGTCCACTCCAGGTAAGGGTCATCGACCGTGTATTTGACTCCTTCCACATCCCAGACTTCAGCAATCTGGTCGTAGAGTACGACGAATTCGTCGTTGCCATCGCCATCGGAGTCACTGATGAACGCCGCGTTATCGATATTATTGAAGGTGTAGTTGATCTGGTCGCCGGCGTTGAACGTTGTGTCACCGTCTGGATTCGGATTCGAGGCTACGCCCAGTCGCACACGCACCGTGTTGCCGCTGAACAAGACGGAATCGCCCATTCCATCGCCGTTGAAATCGTATTCGGCGAGTGGTTCAATCGCTCCGCCCACTCCGGGGGCACCCACGAGCTCGTCGTTGTCCACGGAAAATCCGAACGTGAACGTGGTCGTTGGATTCTCAAGCAGAAAAATCCGCTCGTTGGCCTCTGAGATCTCCGTCCATTCCAAATAGTCTTCGGAGCCAGGATACTTCAGCCCATTTTGGTCGTACACGCTCGGGACGCCATGCAGTACGACCAACTCCGCTTTGCCATCCGCGTCGAAATCACGGACCAACGCTGCGTTGTCTACAGGAGCGTCGAACTGGAAAACTACGTCCGCGGCCAACAGTTTGCGGGCCTCAAGAATTTCGAACAGATTTTTTCTGATTGCCATCGATACTCCGTCCTTCGCTAAGTGCTCTTCTACTGTTTGGGGTGTGAGACCGAACTTGTCTTGTGCTTGGCATCACTTGCTGGTGGGATCGAGACTGCAGCAGTCCACCACCGTCCGTTGGTGGTTGAGCGTGGGAAAATCCGCCCGTCGATCAATTGTTGAGTCACCGAGATTTCAGTTCTTCTGCAATTTGGCTTTGCAAGCCCCTTGAACGACGATTGAATCAAACGTCAACAAATTCGGCCAGCAAACGGAAGGATTTTGCGCTGCAACTTCATACTAAAGGGCGTCAATTGTTGCGGCCCCAAAATTGGGCTTTTTTTCGTGGCGCATTTCGTTGACGCTGCCGTTGTAACCTGTTCGCGTCAGACAGCAGTTCCTTGCCAGCGTTTTGAAATTCGTACGACTGGTTTGGTCCGTGAATCGGAGGAACGGGTCGCCGCAACACACAATGGGGGCTTCGTCTCCCGGTCTAATCGCCCAAATTCACGAGATTGGGTTGTGACTGTTGGTACCCAGCCACTGATTGCGATGCGGAAAGTTGTGCCAAGTTGATCTAAAATCTGGCGTTCAAAATCTCGCAATTCCGAAATACTCGACAGCCGGCCGCAACGCCGAAAATGGCTTTTAACGCAGAAGACGCGGAGCAGAAACGTAATGAAACTAACCGTCTTCCTGCTATCGCTGCTACTTTGTTCCGTTGCGCATGCCGACGATGCCAAATCGGATTTCTTTGAGCAAGTCCTGCCAATCCTGCAGACGCGTTGCGTCGGTTGCCATAGCGATGGCGAGAGCAAGGGCGACTTCTCCGTCGAGTCGAAACAGTCTGCGTTGGACAGTGGATTCATCGAACCGGGGGACGCTGAATCCAGTCGATTGATCGAAGTTATCTCGCCAGTCGACGGCAAGGCAGAAATGCCCAAAGGTAAGCCACCACTCACAACGCGAGAGATTGAGGTGCTCAAAGAATGGGTCGCTAGCGGAGCACCGTGGCCATCAGGGATCTCGATTCAGGAACTAGCGGTGGACGATTTTGATTGGTGGTCGCTGAAGCCACTAAAGCGTCCGGAAGTCCCCGATGTTTCAGGTAACGAGAAGATAAGAACACCGATCGACGCGTTCATTCAATCGCGATTGGATGAGCAAGGATTGGTCGCGAACGAAGAGGCTGATCGCCGAACATTGGCACGACGGCTCTATTTCGATCTGATCGGCTTACCACCGACGCCCGAGCAAATCGACGAATTTGCCAACGACAACTCACCAGACGCCTATCAACGACTGGTCGATTCGCTGCTCGACTCGAAACACTACGGCGAGCGGTGGGCTCGGCATTGGCTGGATGTTGTGCATTACGCGGACACACATGGCTACGACAAAGACAAATTGAGGCCCAATGCTTGGCCCTATCGCGACTATGTCATTCGATCGTTGAATGACGACAAGGACTACAGCCGATTTGTTCAGGAACAAATTGCCGGCGATGTTCTTTGGCCGCATACGGTGGATGGAATTACGGCGACGGGTTTTATTGCTGCCGGGCCATGGGACTTCATTGGGCATGCTGAGGTTCCCGAGTCAAAG
>CAYQMZ010001089.1:0-2241 GCA_964418725.1 uncultured Pirellulaceae bacterium | reverse complement strand
CTCTTGAACGAAGCAGAATCCCAGTCGACCCCAACGAACCGGCCGCCAGAATCACTACCCGAGCCCGCATGCTGCCGCAGACTGCTTGCTTCTCTCCGCCACAGACTTTGTAGTGTTTGAACGTAATCCGATATCCGTCGCCTTCGGGCACGACCGTCTGAACTTCCGTCTGTGTATAGATGTTCGCTCCACATCGTTTTGCCATCGGCAGGTAATTCATCTGCAATGTATTCTTCGCACCGATGTTGCACCCAGAAGTACAATCAGCGCAAAGTCGACAAGCCCGCTGGATCACACCTTGGCGATTTCTGCTTTGCCGATCTAGCTTGCTGGCACAAAACGTGACCGTCAGATCCGCAGGTGCAAACGCGACGTCCCCGCAATCCTGATGCAGTCGATTCGCAAGATTTCGAAATGCGGCCGCCTTTGCGGTGTCGTCCACCAATGGCTGAATGTTCAGCTCGCAAGCGGCACGCTGATAGTAGGGCATCAGTGTCTGTCGGTTTTGCAGCGCAGCGGGCCAACAAGTTGACGAAAACGACTCGGCATCCGGCATGACGGCGACGTTGGCATTGATCGTCGACGTGCCGCCCAACGCATTGCCGACCAGGACGTTAACGTCCTTGTTGTAGACCATGTCATACAGCCCTAGTTGGTTGCGAGGACGTTTGCCTTGCAAGATGGGAGCCGTACCGTTGCGAAATTCTCTCGCGCCGCGATCGAATGAGTCCGGAAACGTTCCCGGCGTCCACTCGCGACCTCTTTCCAGAACAGCTAAACGTTTTCCGGGTCGCAAGCGCTGCGCAAGCCGAGCGGCAGAAATGGCACCGCCGTAACCCGATCCCACGATCACCACATCAAAGAACTGGTCACAATTGGCGAGTTGTCGAATCTCGTCCGTTGGATTCGCAAGACGACCTCCCCATTCCGACATGCTTTGGGTGTAATCATTGATGGCACGTTGCTTGAGCGGAGTGTGCCGAGAGGTGAGGCGTTTGACGGCCGTCCCAAGTTTCAACTTCGACTTGGCAGAAGCCTTCTTATCAGAAAGTGCGACCGTCCCTACGGCAGCCGCCATCGAACCCATCAGGCGTCGGCGAGAAATGGCCGGTTTCTCAACTGCATCACGATTGCGGGAAGTGGATTGGTCCGTCATATTTCCCATCCTTGGGCCAGAGACAGCAGCTATCGGTCGATCGTTGTAGTGATATCGTCAACTCGGCACCCGATTAGACGACCTTCCGCAATAACGGGCGGATGGACCGGTAATACCAGTTGACCGCTCAACCGACGCTGGCAGGTGGGTTCGCGGGGCCGACCTTTCACGCGGCAATTTCAACCTCATCCAGACCTCCGCTACACAAATGCCGACGCCACCCGCAGCACTAGAGTCAACGCACACGGAGCCCTCAAGATGACTCTAATAATTGGAATCGTTGTCATAGCTGCGATGATGCTATTCGGCTACGCAATGGGCTGGGTCCCATTTGGCCGCGGTATCCTTCGCGCAGTCGTCATTTGCTACGCGACAGGATTTGCCATTGTCGTTTCCCTGGGGCTGCAGGGTGAAGCCGATCCGCGTCATGGACAATATGGAGTCGCGCTGGCTGGTATCGGCGCGTTCATGACGCCGATGGTCACCGGCTTTCTATTGCGTGGTAAATCCGCCGTCAGCAAAGTGCTCTACATCGTCGGACTCGGCATTCACATAGTCTCGCTTGTTGTGGCAACGGCAACTGGCATGTACCTCACGAATATGCAGGCCGTGGGACAAGAAACCATCAACAGGATGCAGATCAACCACACGATACTATCGCCAATAGTGTTCGTCGCGAGTCTCATAGCGATTTGCTTTGAGCTATTTCGATCGCCACGCCTGGCAGCGCAGCCTCCACAGCTAGAGTCCGCATCCGAAACCAACAACCCTTACCAACCTCCGGGCGCCTGTTAGTCTCAAACAGCGATTGTCAAAAGGAACAGATGAACCCAACACCACTACAATTAGCCATACAAGCCGCCCAGTCCGCCGCTCAAGTACTCGTTGAGCACCTTGGTGCTGCGAAGATCAGCTACAAGGACGAACAGACGCAAAATTTGGTTACCCAAGCCGACCTGGCAGCGGAGCAAGTGATTCGCCAAACCATCGAGGCTCATTTCCCGGATCATCAGTTTTTGGGAGAGGAAGACGCGACAGGCGCTGAACTGTCGGCCGACGACCTTTGGATTGTAGATCCCCTGGAC
>CAYQMZ010001088.1:0-2246 GCA_964418725.1 uncultured Pirellulaceae bacterium | reverse complement strand
GATCAGTATCTCCGCCATTTCAGCTTGCACTTTGCGTGAGAGATGATTGGGCTGCCCCCCGGCATGATGCTGAGCACACGCAGCCACGGGGTTGCCATACGAATGCGATTTCCTCCAACCGGGTTCGTTCTGTTCCAAGTGCTCAAACAGGCAATTGAAGACGTCCAATTGCTCCTTAGGGCCACTGAATCGTGCGTAAGAAGCAAGGTCGCAAAGCGTCTCCGACATTGGTCGCGCTCCGTGATTCAAAAGAATACGAATCTTCTCCAGTGGCTTCCTCACGCCGTCTGTTTTGGTAACTAAGTGGTTTATCGGGTTCAACGATTGTGTGGGGATCTTCGGAGCCACCCGTGATAACACTTGGCTGTCATCCAACACAAAAACGCACCGAAGCACGTCAGGCCACTGGATCGGACCGAGTTCCATCGAAGCGTTGTCGAGCACCTGATCAACGAGGTTGGCGGGCGTCTCATTCGTTAGCCCCAGGAGCCCCTCTGACGTGTCGTTTGTCTCTTCCATGAGGTCGGCGGCCAACTCATGATTTCCAGCCTTCAACGCATTCCGCAGTGCACCTTCGGCGTTGGGCGAGGCCCCTAGCGCCAACATGCGATAGGCGAAACTAGTATCTGGTTGCGAGCACGCCCACGCCAAACCTATCGTTGGTTTCGCACCGTTGTCCAACAGCAACTGAACCATTTCTTCGGACGCGTGCTTCTTTGCTTCGACCAATGCGGGAAAGTCTGGATTCGCATTCGGATCCAAGCCACTCTTCAGAAGAATGCGAACACTCTCAATGTCCCCTCCGCGTATCGCCAGAGGCAACGCGTTGAACACATCCTTTGGCCTTGCCTCGGCCAAGATAACCGTCGCGATCGCCTCTAACGTTTCATGGTCTTTCGATTCGACCGCCGCTCGCAGCAGCACGCTAGGCGAGAAGTAGCGATTGTTAGTAATCAAACTAGCCCGACGATTCGCCCACATCTTCACAGCCGTGGTATTGCCGGCCACAACCGCGTCGTGCACCATTAGCTCCTGTCGAGACCAGCGAAACCTGGCGAACAACATGGAACTGATCAAAACGATGACCAGTAGAAACGACAGTGAGAATCTGATGCGTCGCCGCCGAGGCGAGTTTTTGGCCGATGTCGTCATCCAGTGAATCCTGCAAATGCGGTCGAGTCTCGCTTCCCCTAATCCTAGCGGAAGCGATTCGTATTCTCATACCGAGTTGCGGAACAATCAGTTAGGCGGCACCAAATACGCCGCCATCGCACATTCGTGTAGACACAATTGACGATCGACTTCAGCCGAGCGTCAAAGCGTGTTGTGACGATCACTCATTTGTGGTCGTGCCCAAAATCTCGCGTTTCGGATTGGGTTCTACAAAGTGCGGATGGGCGGAAATGAACCTGAATTTGCCGTCCTCCATCTTTAGCAATAGTCCAGCATCTGCCTCCGCTCCGATCGCCGAAACGGACATATCGCCTTGCATATCCAACGTCAGCCGAACGGACTCTCGGTCCGATGAGATAACTGGCTGCATCCGAATCTTCTGGTCCTTTGTCGCTTGCAGTGTGAAGCCCTGACCATTGAATACATGAGCCTTCTTTTGACCGTAGATTCTTGCCTTGGGATGCTGACGGACCTTCTCCATAATCCGCAGCCACTCCGTCTGCGAAACCAAAGACGACAACTTTTCTTCAAGCCCAAGCTTTCGCAGCACGTCATCAGGGATCGAGAGTATTGTTGATCTCAATTCGACCTGCGCTCGTTGAAGTGCTCGTAATTGAGCCAACAGCTCCGCCACTTGATCGTGTACGGACGGAGTGTTGTTGACCACTAATGATAGGTTACCTTCGAAGGATTCAATCGCGCCTGGACCACCGAGATCATCCCAACTGTTGGGCTCGATCGTAGTCGTAATCAGATTCAGCAATGTTTCAAAGTCGGGCTTCGCGTTCTTCACTCTCCTCAATTCACCAGTGTCCGAGAACGCGGGCTTGGCGATCGGAGTCACCAGGTCTGCGACGTAGTAAGTAGCTACGTACACATCTTCATCATCTGCGACTTCTCCCTTTGACATTTGAGCGAATCGAACTCGCTGGTCCAATCTCAAGTCGTCACTAGCATGCAGATGTTGATGGTCAACGTAAAAGACCTCACCACCGTCCTTTTCGTTGTCGAGTTCCAGCGTCACTTTGTAGTGAGCGTGGTGCATTTGGGCAGGGCCGACTAAGGGGTAGGCT
>CAYQMZ010001087.1:0-2249 GCA_964418725.1 uncultured Pirellulaceae bacterium | reverse complement strand
ACCTACTTGCTCTCGACGAGGCGCTGACCAAGCTAGGCGAGACAGATCCCGACTTAGTGAAACTGGTCGAGCTACGATTTTTCACTGGAATGTCCATCGAAGAAACCGCCAAGGCGATGGGAGTCTCATCACGAACCACGAAACGCCACTGGTCCTATGCTCGAGCATGGCTTCAGCGTGAGATGACGAAGTAGCTCACTTTCCCAACGGCATGTAGAGCGCATGTGCGACCACGAGGCCCGGTCCATTGTCCTTCGGATTGTTACCCGCCAAACGCGGCGGTGACACCGCGAAATATCCTCCGACTTTGCTGCAAGAACACTCGATCGCGTCGTGGAGGCAACAACTTGTAGATTCGATGCTGGCTCGTTGGTCAGCGAAAAGTTTCACGTTCGCAGCGTTGTCGGGCTCGATCATTTCTTCGACTACGGCGCACTTCATCTTCTCTTCAGGTGTTCCATCCTAGGATTTGTCGAGCTTACGAGTTCGCGCGAACTAGCCTGGCCTAACAGGGAATTGGTGATGAAGAATCTGTATTTGTTGTTTTGCATCGTTGTAGCGTTATCTTCCCTCCGATCGGTTGATGCTCACCCTTGGCATACGCACACTACCATTGATGAAGTTCATGACGATGGCGTCGGGGTGGGATTCACGATTCCACAAAACGCGGGCGACGCGCCCACCAACTCGGAGGCCGTAGCAAGAATCGCTGAGTCCGTAGCTCACTTTCAAAACGAAGGCGTGTCTTACCGATGGGATGATGACTATTTCTACATCGAGTCCGATGGAGTCCCTTCTCATCCAACCATCGCCGGCATCACAATGTGGCAACAGCAAATCGGACTGCCGCAGAACTATTCAGGAGACAACTCATTCCGGATTCCACTCAACCCACAATTGTCCGATTCGCCGCTTTCCGTTTTGACCAACATACCTCCGGCTTTCACCGCGGCGATGGGCGTTGCCGTTAACGGCATCCCAATCTTTCCGGCTTACAACAATCGGATTGAAGACACGGTGGCCATCGGCGAAGTGGATGACTTTGGTGGACATAGTGGTCGGGGGGACGACTATCACTATCACGGAGCGCCTTTGCACCTGGTGGACATTGTTGGAATTGAAAACCCAATCGCATACGGATTCGACGGCTTTCCACTTTACGGGCTGCCCGAAGCGCATGGGTCGGAGGTCATGCGACTCGATGAATTCAATGGCCAGTTCGACGACGATGGAAACTATCACTACCACGCGACGGAGGAGTTTCCTTATCACTTCGGAGGCTTACGTGGCGAGATCGAGACGGATCCTCAATCGGGACGCGTAATTCAGCCTCGCGACTCTCCCGTTCGCAGTGCCGGAACGCCGCTGCGAGGTGCTGAAGTGACCACTTGGGAACAGCTCAGTGAGAATGGGTATGCCGTAACCTACGAACTCTCGGGACAAGAATATCTTGTCGAGTGGTCATGGGACGTGGACACAAGAGACATCGTTTTCAGCTTTACCGATCCCGATGGCGCGGTCGATACGGAAGTGTATGCAGGCCGTTACCAGCCGCTCCCAAATCGAGCCAAGGCTGAGCTGTCAATAGTTGACGTATCGGAAGAAGGAATCGCCACAATCTCCATCGAGGGCGAACCGGGTTTTGGTTTTCAGTTGCAAACGTCAATAGACGGAGAAAACTGGCGCTCGTTCGGTCATGCATTGGTCGATGAAAGCGGTATTTCCTTGTTCGAATTGGCTCTCGAAGGCGAACTTGGTTACCTGCGAGCGTTTGAGGGCGAAGCAGCCATCGTCGGCACTGTCTGTGACCCTAATACTTTGGGCGATATCGACGGAAATGGCACGGTTGCGTTCGAAGATTTTCTGATTCTCTCTGAGAACTTCGGACAAGAAGTCAGCTCGCATGCACGGGGAGACATCGACTGCAACGGCGTGGTCGAGTTTGGGGACTTCCTTTCGCTTTCAGCAAACCTTGGGCGAATGGTGGGCTCCGAAGCCGTGAGCGTTCCTGAACCGACTGGTTGGTTACTCGCCGCCCTGGTGGGATTGCTGGGAGTTCGTCAAACGGCCGGCCTTAGGGAGGAAACCAAGCCAATCAAAGCGGGGCGGTCTTAAGCTTGTCTTTACCCACAAGCTTGACCTTGCATTCACCACTTCACCCTCCCACGAAATGCCGCAAGACATGGAGGAGTTTGCTCGTGGGAGGGTGAAGTGAGGAAGCGAGCAATCGACGTACTTGTGGGTAATGA
>CAYQMZ010001086.1:0-2251 GCA_964418725.1 uncultured Pirellulaceae bacterium | reverse complement strand
ACTACTTTGTGCCGCCACCGTACGATGGCGTGACAACAATGCTTCGCAGAAAGGTGTTGCCCGGAGGACCTAAAGCCAACGCCGACGCCAAGGACGTTCGTTGGACGTCTCCCGATGGTCGCCTGATCCTGTCGTCTCACATGCGATCAAACGAACCGGACTATGACGCCAACAATCCGATCGTACGACAATCGCAACCGGTCAATGAAACGGCTTACTTGACGGACGCATTAACCCGAGAGGCAGTCGATTTCATCGATCGACATCAAACGCGACCGTTTTTTCTGTACTTGGCGTACAACGCCGTGCACAGTCCACTGCAAGGCGCGGATGCCTACATGCGGCGGTTCGAGGGAATTGATGATGTGCACCGCCGGATTTTTGCAGCGATGCTTGCGAATCTGGACGACAGTGTTGGGGCGGTACTTTCAAAATTGAAACAGACTGGGCTGTTGGACAATACCATCGTCTTTTTTCTCAGCGACAACGGTGGTCCAACGCGCGAGTTGACATCCAGCAATCTGCCACTGCGTGGCGAAAAAGGTCGCCTGTACGAGGGCGGTATACGGGTGCCGTTCTTGTGCCAATGGCCAAAGGGCATTCGCGCAGGCCAAACTTGTGAGGAAAGCGTCGTCTCATTGGATATCACGGCAACTGCGTTGAAGTTGGCTGCGGCCCCTGCGGACAAGAATGCTGATGGATTGAGTCTGTTGCCTTTGGTTGGCAACGGCGAAGTTCTGCCGCATGCGAGAGGGCAGTGGCCCCAACAGCGAGAGCTATTCTGGCGCATGAATGGCAAGAAGGCCTTCCGCGCTGGCGAATGGAAGGTCGTGCAACATCCAGGACCATCCGGGGCACATTGGGAGTTGTTCAATCTGACGGATGATTTGTCTGAGACTCATGATCTCGCCGACGAGTTTCCGAAGAAGTTGGCAGAGCTTGTTGAAGGCTGGCGACACCATAACGAACAGATGCAGCCACCAGTTCGTTGGTGATCCGGGCACAAAAAAAACGGCCACCTCATCCTTTGAGGTGACCGTCAGGGAGAAAGCACATCTCTCCGCCC
Organism: uncultured Pirellulaceae bacterium; assembly: GCA_964418725.1. Classification (GTDB taxonomy): domain Bacteria; phylum Planctomycetota; class Planctomycetia; order Pirellulales; family Pirellulaceae; genus CAYNJG01. Next base: position 1,185 of record CAYQMZ010001086.1, on the reverse strand, counting down.
AATGATCTAAAAATCTGAATCCGCACTCGATGCAAAATCGTCGCTCGTCAGTTGGTTCGACTCGAATCCGACTGGTGCAAAGCTGGCTTGCTCGGCCGGTGGGGCGACATCACTGCGAATCGAATCACTCAGCTCATTGGCTGAAGATACTTCCGCCAACGATGCTTGATTGTCCGACGAGTCGGCAGTGGCAGCATTCGAATCCGTTTGGTCGCTCGCCTGACCTTCTGCGTTCTCGCCTTCCTCGGTTGTACTACCGCCGATTCCAAGCTGCGCCATTTGCTCTGGCGTTAGGCGGTAGTAGCCCAGGTCTCGGACAACTTCGAGGATCTCACTGCACGTTGGGAACATTCGCCCCGCGGATCGCTTGTAGGCGTCCAAGGCGTGCATGAACTCGATTTCGTCGTTGTTGTAGTCGCGTTCGCAAGTTGTTGGGTCGATTTGACGTCGACGACTGACCTTGCGTCGTTCTTGTGCAGGTGCCGCTTCCAGTTCTTCGTTGAGAATCTCTTCCAACTCAGTTTGGCGACGGTCTGCCTTGGGGGCACGACGATCGACGGTGACTTCAGTGTCTCCGGCAGGTTTCTTGCGGGTCGTCTTCTTAGTCGCCGACTTTTTCTTGGTTGCCTTCTTCTTAGGCGATGCCTTCTTGGCGGTTGCTTTCTTCTTCGTTGACTTTGTTGTTTTGGCTTTTGCCACGATCTTCCCCCTTGTGTTCCGACTTTGCTGCTTAGAACGCCGCAGCCGTCGATGCGTTGTTAATTTGCATCAGTCACAAAAAACATACACGCTGGTTAGAAATGTTGGAGAAAGTCCACGTTGACGCTTGGGAAAAATCAACCGCCCAGGTAACTGGTACTGCCTGTGCCGGTTGTGCTGGTCACTGGTCGGGACACCCTACTACTGGGTCACTACTTCGCGTGAAGCGGCACACACTTGAGAGTATGGAACTGCGTTGGCAGATTCTGATGACGAAGCCAAATGTCGAACCCGGCCTAGCTGACGCTTGACGAGGTCTCAGCTTGCAGTTGGGGGAGAGACTGCAGCAGGCTCGGATGCACACCGCGGAGCCAGATAAGCGAATCCGTAACTTGGGGAACGATTACGACTTTCTCCGCCTTAGTTCTGATGCCCAGTCCGATGGCAGAGATCAGTATGCTGACGGCAAACGATATCGTTACAAGG
>CAYQMZ010001085.1:1329-2256 GCA_964418725.1 uncultured Pirellulaceae bacterium | reverse complement strand
ATCTTTTGGACGTTCCAATCAATGGGAACTGCCTTCGGACCATTCGTGAACCGCAATCACTTTGCGTTCTACATCAACATCTGTTTCGGGCTGTCGCTAGGTCTCGTGGGAGCACGCCTGCTTCAGCGATTTAGAGGTTTTGACGTCGATAGCATCGTTGACGGACTGAAAGACAACCTCTCCCTATGGATGATCAGCGTACTGATATTCATGTTGGGTAGCGTGATACTCTGTTCGTCTCGCGGTGGCATGATCAGCTTGGTCGGCAGTCTATTAATTACCGCCGCGTTTACAGCATCTACCGGAACGTTTCAGCGGGGATGGCTGTGGTTCGTTTTGGCGGCCGGAATCTTCGGCGTCGCCGCATGGGTCCAGGTTTGGCTTGGTTTCGATTTTGCCGATTCTCGATACACCAATCACGACGACGGACGCCTATTGATGTGGTTACCACTGCTGAAATTGGTGCAGGCTTTTCCATTGCTGGGGACAGGACTGGGAACTCTGCCATTCGTCGAACCGTGGACGCGAACGTCTGCGAACCAATACTACTTCCTCGAGACGGGGTTGAGCGGGCTCGCCTGCGGATGTGTGTTTCTCTTGCTTCTGTCGACAAAGATTGCCAAGCGAATCCGCGAATCACGCCACAATTCTTGGCTGTACGTAGGACTTTTGTTCTCGCTTAGCTCCATTGCCCTGCACAGCTTTACAGAGTTTGGGTTGGCGATTCCTGCCATCGCATTCCTTGTCGCTGTCGTACTGGGCCACATCGCGGGAATTGGGCAAGCCAAACCGCAATCGGCCCCTCAGAGTAGCGTCGCCAATTCTGTGATGGCTAGGATTGCGGCTGTCGGAATACTCGCTTTCGTTGTCGTAGCTTTCCAACAAGCGAAGCAGTTTGATTTAGGCGAACGTTACCTACTTGCCGCA
>CAYQMZ010001085.1:0-1316 GCA_964418725.1 uncultured Pirellulaceae bacterium | reverse complement strand
CGATGTCGAGTTCCTAATGGAGATTGCGCGGCTTCGACTCGAGCAGCTAGAAGATCAAACCTTCGCCGACCCCGAGGCAGTCTTAGAGGCACAGCAGGTGCTGGTGCAGGTGCGCGAACTGAGCCCCATGGTGGGCTTGTCTCACTTCATGATTGGTCGTCGCCAAGAAACCTTCCAACGTGCAGACTCCAGCCTGGAGTATTACCTTCGCGCCGGTCTGTCGCGTCCTATGGACCCAACACTTGCGTACCTCACTGGCGCCGCGCAACTTGATGCCTCGGACACAGAAGCAGCAACGGAGAGTTTCCGCCGGTCGCTCGCACTATCGACCAGGCACCTCGGTGAGGTCCTGGAGAAGTCAGCGTCCAGCCTATCACAGGAAACTCTGAATTCGTTGCTGCCGCCAGATAACCACCAAGCATTCATCGAGGCAGCGAATTGGTTGGAGGCCCGCCAGAAATCAAACGGCACACTCGAATTCGATTCAATCATCCGTAGCTTACGAGCATCGGCGCTCGAAACACGCGAACTGAAGTTCGCGAATAACGAAAACCTTTGTCAGATAGCTTCGCAGCTGCACTTACAGTTAGGTGAGAAAGCAAAGGCAACTGAAGCTCTCAATCTCGCTCTGCGCTATGCGCCCAGAGGCCCAAGGAGTAGTCGAATCGCCATACAACTGGCTCGTATCTACGCGTCAGACGAGCAGTTCAGGGAGGCCAAGGAGGCAATTGGCGAAGGCCTCGATCGAGACAGAAGCAACCCCACGCTACAAAGACTGTATAAAGAGTACTCCAGAGCGGCTCTTCAAGGACGTCGCCGCGATCGCTAGTACCTCACTAGAGGTCGATACAACCTGCCCAGCATTTTCTTTGTCGCCTCCCGTGACTAGATGCGACTCTTAACGTTTACCCATAGCATCAATCATCGTTGCGGAAACACCACATGAGTGTGCACGGTCGTCCGCGACACGCCCGAATAACCCATACACCTTGCTCGGATCAGTTAATCCTTAATGTCCATCTCGTGAAACAGCCAGAAACGTTAACAGATTTCCCCTTCTCCTTGCTGGGTATGTAACCCTAGATAAACTGAACTCACTGATTCGTAACGGGTTTGCGACCTTTTTCTGCATCCCACCAGGACGGAGTGTGCGCTGGCACACGCGTAGCATGTTGAGTTGAGAAACCCAGCAATGATGACAATTCCCTGAATCTTCGGGACTGTTCGCTGAAGATCTGATACAACTTTTTTGCCGATTCGAACTAATACCGAAGCAGAGCAAACATGATCAGCAACAATGAATTTGATGACTGGGG
>CAYQMZ010001084.1:0-2258 GCA_964418725.1 uncultured Pirellulaceae bacterium | reverse complement strand
GAACGGCAGCGAACCAACCGCATAGACAGGCAACCGCCGTCAGCCCCAATTGCGACACTACTGCCCAAGGTCCCGCGGCAAAAACACCCGCGGGCAATTCCAAGTAACTGGCGAAGAACTGCATTACTCCATAAGCAAGCAGGACCAAAGCACAGGCAACCGAGATCGTCAGCGAAGAATCGCGTTTTTCATTAACTGCCGGCACGAACCAAATCAATCGAGCAAAGTTCGCAATCAACAGAACAGCCAACGCTACAGCGACTTGTGGCGGAGAGACGGTTACAGCGAAGATGTCGAGCACCATCAGCCCACACCATGTCAGCAGCCCAGCTGTTGCCAGCCCATATCCTTTCGCTGTCGGAACTAAGAGTCGTTGGGCAAAGGCAGCAGCACTAGATGCTCCAACAACCGCCACGGCCCACAACTTCAAATCAAAACTGACGGCGATGGCCGGCACGAAATCGAATGGAAGAAGTGACGAAAGAAAGCCCATACTCTGACCGCCAGCCAGCAGTAACAAGCCGGACGTGAGTACGGCGATTCCAGAGCGATGAAAGGCAGTGCCGAAGTTTCCTCTTGAAAAGTCACCGTCATCCGTCGGAAATATCCGTTCCGCAAAAATGCACAACCAACCGACGCCGACTAAGAACGTGACCGGCGGCATCAACTGCCAGAATCTTCCTATCGAAGCATCTGCCAAAAACAGCAAGCCGGTCATCACGATCCCGCCGACCAACGTGTAGACGAACACAGGCCTTCGCAATACCCGTGCGATGAACGCATAGATGCCGCAACACACGGCGGCTGGAATCCAAAGTCGACCGCCTTCGGAAATCGTGATCAGCCCTTGCGCATCGTACAGCCATAGGTTTAGCGGCAAGGCCAGTTCCGCAAGCAACGTAATGCCCGAGCCAGCCAACTGGTGACGCGTTCGGCAGTGCAACCACGCCCCTAGCGCAAGCACGCTCAATGTGATTGTTCCCAACGTCGACGCGATGATGATTGGGTTCTCGAATATCCCAATCGACCAAAGCCATCCGACCAGTCCGACGACCAGCAAGCCGCCACTAGCGCCCATCATGCGTTGCAGAGCTTGCGGACTGAGAAGTTGCTCCATCAGCGTCGACGCGTTTTGTTTTGGCCGGCTGCGAACCGGCTCTGCTTCATAGACATTCATGTCGTATCCCCAGGAAGAATTGGTAACACCGGTCTAATTCGCATCCGGCGTGCCACTTCAGATGGGGCACGAAAACGCGAAAAAAGATCACGACGAGATCACCGTGGTCAGCACTGGATGTACAAGCGCGCATCCTATGTACATGCGAACGCGTTCACCCGAATGCCTCCCCCAGACTCTCTTGGCAAGCTCTTCCCACTAGCTCGCCCAACCAATTGCCCGTGGGGATTCGGGCAATTTCGGTCAGCGAGTTGCTAACAGCGTTTCATTTGGTTCACGACTAAGGCAAAATACGCGAGTTCTGCTCCTTCCACGAAAGGCGTCGCATGCAAGCCAATCTCCCTCCCGGCCGCACTTCGATCGATTCCCAGTTCAACGACGAGCGTGCGAACTTCAGTCGCAACCAATCCCAATCTGAAGGCCGTCGACATCGGCTCGGTTTCACGTTGGTCGAGCTGTTGGTCGTAATCGCCATCATCGCGATGTTGGTGACCCTGCTGTTACCCGCTGTGCAGGCCGCCCGCGAATCGGCCAGACGCGCACAATGCATGAACAACCTGCGGAACGTCGGCTTGGCGGTTCAGAACTTCCACAGCGCTCGCGGCAAGATCCCCAGCAGCCATCGATTTGAATCAGGCCCGGGCGATGCCGACAAACAAAGCGGACGCGGCTGGATCACGATGATCTTGCCATTTATCGAAGAGCAACCGAAGTACGATGCCTTGGAACCGTTTTTCAAAGGCCGATTCGGCAGCAGCACAGGCATCAATGCACCCGAGTTGCAGCAGATCATTGCATCGCCGATCGCGATTTTCCGTTGCCCCAGTGCCACCACGCAAGAGACTTCAACCGATCAGTACCAATGGACGGGAAAGCACGTCGCACTCACCAACTACAAGGGCGTTATTGGCAATACAAAAATGGGTGGCCAGGGCGTTGGCTCAGAAGATTGCCACCGCAGCCCCGACTGCCGCGGACTGTTTTGGCGATTCTCGTTTATGAAGACAATCCGTTTTAAGAACATCAGCGATGGCCTGAGCAAAACGTTTCTCGCTGGTGAAGACTTGCCTCGCTACAACTT
>CAYQMZ010001083.1:0-2262 GCA_964418725.1 uncultured Pirellulaceae bacterium | reverse complement strand
GTGCTTGCAGGGGTGAGCATCGATCACAGAGTGCGATCAAGCTATGAAGGAGGAAATCCGAGCGACGTCGGATGCAGGCCGTTCTCGGGCCGCCACTTATGGCAGCCAGAGAACAGATTGCTAGTTCAGGCGGATCCGAGCGATCAGCCTGTCTAATCTAACGACCGTGAGTGTGTTTGGAGTCGGGGCACTCCGGCAGAGTTTACATCACGGCGAAGTAGTTCTCGCAAGCGAAGTCGAATCGATCTTCGCTGAGCACCATTTCTTCGCGACGGTACAGGCAGTAGTTCTTGATCTGCAGTAGGAGGTCGCGCGGCTGGCAACATCGGAATGGTCGGTCAACTGGCTTGTAGTGCTTGTCGATGCAGTACCGAATTGCCCGCTCGTCGTACTCAAATCCCATAATTGGGCACATGATTTTGAAGAGCCCCAAGAACTCTTCTTCAGATGGGTTCTCAACCTCGATCTTGTAGGGGATCCGTCGAAGGAATGCGTCGTCCACCAAGTCTTTCGGTTCCAAGTTTGTAGAAAAGACGACCAGTTGGTCGAACGGTACCTGAACCGACTTGCCACTGGGCATATTCAAGAAGTCGTAACGTTTTTCCAGCGGCACGATCCAACGATTGAGGAGCTCGTCTGTACTCATACGTTGACGACCGAAGTCGTCGATCACGAGCGTTCCGCAGTTACTCTTCAATTGAACAGGTGCTTCGTTTGTACCGTTGTTGCTGTTCCATTGCAGCTCAAGCTGAGCCATCGTCAACTCACCACCGACGATGATCGTTGGCCTCTTAATTCGTACCCAACGCTGATCGACACGCGACTCACGAAGCAAACTGTCTGTCGTTTCAAGGGGAACTTCCTCGTGATGGTTTGGGTCAAACACACGAATGATTTCGCCGTGCAGACCGATCGCCCGCGGAATGTAGATGTAGCGACCGAACGATCGCGTAACGCGTTCAGCGATACTCGTTTTGCCGTTGCCGGGGAAGCCAAACAGGAACATGCCTCGCCCTGAGTTGATCGCCGGACCGAGTCGCTGGAACATCCGTTTGTTGATCAACAGATCCTTAAAGGCATCTTCCAGATCTTCTTGTGACGGTTGCTGGAATGTCAGCGACTGCTCTTTCACCGACTCGATATAATCAGCCAAAGTGACAGTGGCGGCTCCAAAGTATCCACAGTCATTCATGTATCGTCGAGCACGCTCGCGACCGATGTCCGTCAGAACGTAGATGTAGTCATTCATCCGCGTGGCGTCTTTGTAGGCCACCAATTGCTCTTGCTTGAGCGCACGCAGGACGTTTTCAATCAAACCGAACGGCAGGCAGATTTGTTCAGCAGCGTTGCGGCCAGATGATTCGCCACGCGCAAACAAGTACTTCAGAATCAATTGTTCGACTTCGGATTCGCTAAGGCCCGCCTCTACTAGCGACTCAGGTTCCTTCGGCACGAAGGGCTGATCCTTGTCTCGCTGCTTACCGTCGTCCTGGTGCAGCCCAGGAATCGTCGAAGGACCAGCGTTACCGCTTGACTTACCTTTCGCGGGCGCGGGTGCCGTAGTCGCCGCTGCCTCTTCAGATGCGGCGGCATTACCACCAGACTCAACGGGATCATCATCTGGAATCGGAAATGGCGTCGTGTCCGTGACCTTTCTAGCGACGGGTTCTTCCGTGGCGACATTCGAACCACCGCCAACCTTGGTTGGAGCCGGACCGTTCGTCAGTGAGTTGATTCGGGCTAGTAGGTTTTCAAGTTCGGCTTCGGTGTTCTTTTGGCTCATCGTCCACTTCTTCTCACAAGTGCCTTCGCAGGCTGTACCAACCGCGTGGGGTTTTCCGCAACCATCTTGAAAAACTACGTTTTGGCGTGGGCGGGTCAAATCAAGGTTCAGCAGTTTGAAGCCGAAACCGTCAAAGTCGACCAGATCCGCGTATTCTGACGCTGCACCACCTACTCTGGACCGGTTTCCAACCGAAAAAACCGTTGCGACCGGCGACCTAACGTGTCATCGGGGCCCCGAGAATGATTCCATCGGCACAACAATCGATCGGAACCGGAAGGAAACACAATGGACACGCTGCCTCTCATGATCTGCAAACATTACAACGTCGAATGGATTGATAGCCACACGTGCAAGTGCGCTGACTGCGGCAAAGAAGGTCACTGGACCGAGCGAGGCTACGCCATTTGGGTCCGAAAAGAGCCGCTCAGCGATCGCGAAATCAGAACCCAGCCACGTCGCGCTGTTGCCAGTCGCCC
>CAYQMZ010001082.1:611-2264 GCA_964418725.1 uncultured Pirellulaceae bacterium | reverse complement strand
TCTTGGTATTCCCTCACTTCCTCTTTCGTGCTGTGCAGGCTTCCTCCGACGGGCAAGAGGCTTCGGCGCCGCGCCCTGTATCGGATCTGGAGGTTGCTTCACGGCTTTCATTCTTCCTGTGGAGCAGTATTCCGGATGAGGAGTTGTTGGCGTTGGCCGAAGCCCAAAGGCTGCGTGAGCCAGAAACATTGCGGTCACAGGTGGATCGCATGTTGGCCGATGAGAAGTCCGAGGCACTCGTGACGAACTTCGCGGCGCAGTGGCTGTACTTGCGGAATCTTGATTCTTTTAAGCCGGATCGGCGTCTGTTTCCAGGTTTCGACGACAACCTGCGCAAGGCGATGCGGCGCGAGACAGAACTGAATTTTCAGCGTGTCCTTCGAGAAGACTTGAGCGTCTTGGAATTAATTCGCAGCGACCAGACGTTTTTGAACGAGCGTTTGGCCATGCATTACGACATTCCAGGAGTTCGCGGTAGCGAATTTCGAACGGTGGCTTTAGGCGGCAATCGTCGCTCGAAAGATCGCGGCGGCTTGTTGCGGCAAGCAAGTATCCTAGCCGTGACTTCTTATTCCACTCGGACATCGCCAACGGTTCGCGGCAACTGGATCCTCGAAAATATTTTGGGCACCCCTGCCCCGCCGCCTCCGCCGAATGTGCCTGCCTTGAAGGAAAAGACGGAACAGGAAGCGGTCGGTATTCGCGAGCGGCTGGCCGAGCATCGAGCAAACCCTGCTTGTGCGAGCTGCCACGACCTGATGGATCCGATTGGCTTCGCCTTGGAGAACTTTGACTCGATCGGAAAGTGGCGAGTCTTCGATCAGGGGCAGCCAGTTGATGCTTCTAGCACGCTGCCAGGCGGTCGTCGCCTGGCGGGGCTTGAAGATCTGGAGCAACACATCTTGGAACGTCCGCAAATGTTTGCCAGTACGCTGGTGGAAAAGTTACTGACGTTCGGTTTGGGCCGAGGTCTCGAGCCGTTTGACGGTCCGGCAATCCGCAAGGTCGTTCGAGATTCTGCCGATAAACAGTACAAGTTCTCTGCATTGATTCACGGAATCGTTGCGAGCACACCATTCCAGATGAGAGAATGATGGCTCGTGCCAGCCTGATTCGTGAGCAACGTTCATCTGTCCATTCGAAATGCTAGGTGCCATGTTTAACTCGAAGAAACACATCTCGCGTCGTACTCTACTACGAGGAACTGGTTGCGCTTTCGCGTTGCCGCTGCTGGACGCCATGATTCCAGCCAGCACAGCGTTGGCTAAAACTGCCGCGGCGCCGTCGCAACTTCGTCGACTCGGCTACATCTACATGCCGATGGGATTTAATCCTGCTGAATGGACGCCGAAAGAAGACAACTTGGACGAGTTGCCTTCGTCGCTAAGTCCGCTAGAGAGCGTGAAGGACCAGGTCAATATCGTGACGGGGATGGAGTTGAAGAATGCCTACCCCGGTTCGCACGCAACGTCGAACTCGGCATTCCTGAGTGCCGCGACCGCTAAACGCACAGAGAGTTCGGACTATTTCCTGGGAATCACCGTCGACCAAATCGCGGCGAGGAGCCTTGGACGGCACACGCAACTGCCATCGCTCGAGTTGGCGATGGACTTGTTGGACAACGCTGGGCAATGCGACAACGGCTACGCGTGC
>CAYQMZ010001082.1:0-601 GCA_964418725.1 uncultured Pirellulaceae bacterium | reverse complement strand
ACTCCGCTTCCTTCGGAGGCTCATCCGCGTCTGGTCTTCGAGCAGCTATTCGGCGAGGGCGGTTCGACCGAAGATCGAAAAGAAGTCCTGCGGCGTCGGGCGAGTTTGTTGGACTCCGTCACGGAAGAAATGAAGCGGTTCAAATTGCAGTTGGGCGCGAACGACCGCAACAAATTCGAAGACTACTTCCAAAGCATCCGCGAAGTTGAGCGTCGGATTCAACGAGCCGAGGCAAACGTTGACGACAATCCATTACCAGATCTCGATCGCCCCGTCGGAGTGCCGGCTTCGTATGCGGACCATGCCAAGTTGATGTTTGATCTGCAGTTGCTCGCCTTCCAAGGGGACATCACCCGTGTGATCTCATTCCAGTTGGCTCGAGAAGCAAGCACGCGAACATACCCAGAGATCGGGGTGCCTGAGCCGCATCATCCGATCACGCATCATGGCAACAATCCCGAAAAACTTGCCAAGGTAGCGAAGGTGAATCAGTTCCACGTATCACTGTTCGCACAATTCATCGAGAAGATGGCGGCGATCAAGGAAGGCAACGGAACGCTGCTGGATCATTCGCTGTACTTGTATGGCAGTGGCATGGGCG
>CAYQMZ010001081.1:0-2265 GCA_964418725.1 uncultured Pirellulaceae bacterium | reverse complement strand
GTGGCCACCCCGTCGCAATAGTACTTGTCCGTCAACTGCAATTTGCGAAACGAGATTTCGCCTGCTTCTGCTGAATATCCCACGCTTAGGATTGCGAAGATGACCGATAGCAGTTTCATGGTGTAGGTCTCCGATGGATCGCTACCCGACATTCTACGGGGTTCCACGTCACACGTTAACGCTGAAGTGGCTATCGACCGTTCATTGGAAGGCGACTGGCCGTTACGGCAGAGAAGTCACGCTAGATCGAGACTTTGCAGAGAAAACGCACTTGCCACAAGTCGTTGGTATCCGGAAACTTGAAGCATGACAAACATTGATCAATTCGAGAGCATCTTCAAAAAAGCCGACAAGCCTCAATTTCAGTTCGAGGATGTCGACCTGGATGACCTGATGGTCGTGACTGACGACGACCACGCGCAAACGGACAAATTCACCGACCAGGTGATCGACTTCTTGGATACGACGTTGCTTGAACGTGAAATCAAGTGGCACAAGGTATCAGGGAACGAGCACACGAGCGTCAACGATTTGCTGGACATTGTAAATAGTGTCAAGCCAGATCTGATTTGCACGTACCGGAATCTCCACGCGCCCGCGTCCGACTTTCCATATAGCTTGGGCGTCTACATCGATGTTTTGTCGCAGGTGACAGAGATGCCGGTGCTGGTGTTGCCCAGCCCTAATCGTTCGGCAGAGATACCTAAGACAACCGATAGCGTGATGGCGATTGCTGATCATCTGACCGGCGACAATCACTTGGTCAGCTATGCAGCGAGGCTAACCACCAAGGGCGGTACGCTGTACCTTTCGCATGTCGAAGACGAAGTGCAGTTCGAGCGTCTGATGAAGGTGATCGGCAAGATTCCGTCGATCGAAACGGAAGCAGCTCGTAAAGCAATTTTGGATCAGTTGCTGGCTGAACCGCACGACTTCATCGGTTCATGTGCACAGGTGTTGAAAGACGCTGAGCTACCGATCAATGTGAAAGAGATCGTGACTGTCGGTCACAGTCTAAGGGACTATCAGCGACTGATAGACGAGCACGATGTGGACCTGTTGGTCGTCAACACGAAGCAAGAAGACCAGCTCGCGATGCACGGTCTAGCCTACCCTTTGTGCGTTGAACTGAGAGATACCCCGATCTTGATGCTCTAACCATGTGGACAAGGTCTTTGTCTAGCTAGTCGATCGTCTGGCTAGCCACTCGCGTAGCAAGATCTGCGGAAAGACTCGCGCGTCGTTCAGATAACGCCCAACAAGACGCTTGGGTTCGCTGGCACAGCGGTGCAACCATTCTAAGCCGCAGCGACGCATCCATATCGGAGCTTGAGCTTTCTCGCCGGCCAGGAAGTCGATCGTCGCGCCGACGCATAGTAGTGTTTTGGTGTGGATCTGCTGGCGAAATTTCTGCGTCCAGATTTCCTGTTTCGGGGCACCGACACCGAAGATGACGACGTCGGGCTGGCTGGTTTTGATTCGCTCCAAGATCGATGTGCACTGTGCTTCGTCATCTTGGAATCCGAACGGCGGGCTGTAGGTGCCGACGACACGTATTTTCGACCAGCGGCGGTCGATCTCGCGGGCTGCTCGGATAGCGACGCCGGGCATTGCTCCCAGCAGGTAGATTTTCGTGACTTCGTTGCGTTGTTCGAACCGATCAAACAGGCTTGGCACTAATTCGGATCCAGCCACTCGTTCCGGCAATGGGGCTCCAAGCCACTTTGATGCCAGGATCAGCGGGAAGCCATCAGCGACAACTAGCGACGCGTCGGCATAGGCTTGCTCCAGCTCGGCGTTGTGCTGGAGCATCACAACGTGGTCGACATTCGGCGTGACCACATATTTGCAGTCCCACTCGTCGCCCTCGACCCAGCCCATAATTCGATCGACGCTGCCCTGCATATCCAGGACGTCGATGTCCGCTCCAAAGAGGTTCACCCGCTCATTGCTTGGTTCCTGGGTCGGTTCCGGGGTATTCCCGCCTTGAGGGGCGTCTTGAACGGAAGGCTTTGGGGATTGTTCGAGTGTGGCGGTCGACACGGCTATGACTTTTCTTCCACGAGTAACCAGGACGCGATATCTCTTTGAAAGGCTAGGTCACGGACGCCCACATGCCGCGGAGTAACGAAAAGAATGGGGCTTTACCGCCCACCCAAGCGGAGTCGAACGATGCGTCGTTGCAACAGCTTTCGCGTGGCGGTGACATTCGACATCAATCGTCGCGCAGCCCTAGCCCTAATGGCCTACGGGGGCCGGCCCGCG
>CAYQMZ010001080.1:0-2268 GCA_964418725.1 uncultured Pirellulaceae bacterium | reverse complement strand
GTTTTGAGCCGACCTTCACTGGGTGTTGTAGGGCCACAGGACCTTGAGGATCATCAGTTCCAATTCTGTCGGCCGCTGGGTTGTCATCGTTACACCTTGATCTTCTAGTTGCATAGAAGATAGCCAACTCGACTGAGCTCGCCAAGACGCATCTTCTATCCAAATAGAAGATCTAACGAATTCATTCACGCGGGCATCCGCACTCAGTCGATTCGGGAGGGTTCATGAGATCACACCAAGTAATTTTTTCAGACCGGCGTCCCCAACTCACTTTCGCCACGGAATAGCTTCCCAGGACTATTCGTGGATTGAATCACACGGGATCAGATGATGAACCGAGAACCGCAACACCTAAGACGCGATAAACGCGAACGATTGTCAACAATGGAGACACTTGAGAGTAAGGTCTGCCTGACCGTGTCCGTGTCGTTCGCAGATGGAAGTCTCCTCATTTCAGGCGATGCCGACGGGACCGTAGAAGTCGAGGCCAATAGTGAGCAGTTGCTCCAAATCTCCGACAACGGAAACCTGTTGGGCGCTTTTGCGAACGTAAGCAGCCTTGAAATTGAACTGGAAGCAGACGACGCGGGGGAGGCAAATCTGCACTTCGATCTGGATGAGTACGAACTGGAGCATCTGCGGATCAATGGCGTGACCATCGTCGGACTGCATGACGATCATCACGAAGACGAGCACGACCATGCAGCGGATCATGATCACGCGGATGAACATGACCATGAAGTTGGAGGCGAGCATGACCATGACCACGATGAGGACCATGATCACGAGCACGAGAATGACGAACCATTGGTCGCGTTCTCCCACAACGAGGAGTTGCCAGCCGACTTTGATGATGACGGCGTTGTGGGTATGTCGGACTTTCTGATCCTTTCCGACGTCTACGGGCAAGCAGTGACCGAGGAAACTGCACACATCGACATAGACCACAGTGAAGTGATCGACTTTCCGGATTTCTTGGCACTTGCGCAGACCTTCGGTGACACGAACATCGTGGACATCACCAACGTAATCCTGACGAATCGCAGCGCCGACTGTGCGGACTACGTTGGCAGATACACGGCCGACGCCATAGACATCAAGAACGAAACGCTGTTCAGTTCGATGGTGACCATCACCGCTGACGAGACCTCATGCACTATCGAATCTGACAGCGTGCCGAACCACGAATTCAACGACGAAAGCGCTGCCTTTGCTGGTGGCGCCGAAGGAGCGACGATCACTGCAACCGAAACGATCTCAGTTGTGCCCCGGTTCCCCGAGTTCGCCGACGAGGTGACGGAAATCAGCACGTCTGTGAAAAACGCCATCTTCTTGAACGGCGTTCGGCTCGATATCGTCGCGGCTGGATGCTATCGACCCAACGATGCGGGAGCTGACGAATCCGGAAACGTCGGCATCGGTTGTCAAACCACGGATCCTTGGCTGCTAGATGCACTGGGTAGCGATTCGCAGTTCGGCGTCGACGAGCACAACGGGCACACGCAGCCGGGTGGGCTTTACCACTATCACGGAAATCCCAACGCGCTATTCAACGATGAGCCGGGCGAAGAGGGTTCGCCCGTGATTGGGTTTGCGGCTGATGGCTTCCCAGTCTACGGCAGTTACTTCCTCGATCCGGAAACGGGCGAGGTCCGTGAAGCGATCTCGGGCTACACTCTTAAGGAAGGCACTCGGGGAGAACGCAGCGATACGAACCCCGGCGGTGAATACACGGGCGAGTACGTCGACGACTTCGAATTCACCGACGCAGGCGACCTGGACCAATGCAACGGCATGACAGTAGACGGCCAATACGGCTACTACATCACGAATGCCTATCCTTGGGGAGTAAGGTGCCTGGCCGGTACACCGGACGAGAGCTTCCTGCTTGGAGGTGGCGGCGGTGGCCCTGGCGGTCCCGGCGGAGGTGGAGGCCTAGGCGGCGGCGGTCCACCGACGGGTGGACCACCAGCGGCACAAACAGCAGAAGCTTCGATGCCTGCCGTCGCGGCTAACCTAACGCTTGCCAGTGAGGAATTGGCTGGCGACGCGGCAGCAAACGTCGGAAACCTAGACTTTGCAGCCGCTGCCGCAGTATTCGCCGACGAAGGTGACGAACCAGTTGATGACGAAGAGGACACTCCGTCGTCAAACTTCGACGCGACATCCGAACTGCTGAGGCTCGCGGCAGAAGAATTGCTCGAGACGCTGTGAGACGCTTAATTCCGCCTCACTAAAGCAAGCGACCTGAATCGAACAGCCCGCGTG
>CAYQMZ010001079.1:1175-2269 GCA_964418725.1 uncultured Pirellulaceae bacterium | reverse complement strand
GCACCGTGCAGCTGGGATTGCTCCGAAGTGAAGAGGCTGAGTTTGTAACTCACCAAGCCACGTCTATCTCGGCAAGCGGAGCTATCGAAATCTTTGGGCCATTCAGATCCATTGATTTCGACAATGAGCCAATCACGATCCTCGCGGCCGAGTCTACCGACGAGACAGGGACGATTATCCTCAACGAGGACGATGGATCATTGCGGCAACTGAACGTCGGTGGTACGACGATTCTGACGGAGTGGGAAACAGACGACGACGGCGCCGAGTTGACATTGACGCTGGTGAACGCAATCCCCGGCGACACCAACATCGATGGCGCTGTCGACTTCGCAGACTTCCTTATTTTTGCAAACAACTTCGGTGAGGACTCATTCAACGGCTGGCTAGACGGCGACTTCTCAGGTCATGGTGTCGTCGCGTTCTCAGACTTCCTGCAGCTTACGGAGAACTTCGGGCGAACCGGTTTCCAAACGCCCGTTGCTGCGGCAGCCGTACCGGAACCGAGCGCTGGTTTGATCGGATTGCTGGCCGTTCTATGCTCGCTAAATGCTTCACGACGTCGTTACCAGCGACGCCAGTAACGACTTCGGGAAAGCGACTGGGACACTTTCATGCACAGATTCGAGGACCGATTCTGCTGTTCCGAGGCAGTTACACTTGCCCGACCTTCACTTCAGCACCGGTCTTAACCGCCTTATAGATTGCTTCGGTGACGAGTAAGTCCTTCAAGCCCTCGACGCCAGACACAACTGACGTCTCGTTCTTTTTGATCACCTGCGAAAAGTCATCCATCTCGGCCGCAAACTGATCGATCTGCGGTTTGGTAATCGGCTCGTTCCCAACAAACCCTTTGTTGCCGCCGTAGCCATAGGCTGGGCTCATGCCGAACTTCCCCTTGTCGGCGTAGGCGGTGAAAGAATTGAGCCCATTGAACTTGTAGGTCGTGGAGCAGTTGGCAACCGTGCCGCTGGGAAACGTCATGCTCCAAAGAATCGTTTCGTCAACTTCGGCGAACTTTACGGGATCCGTTTTTACCTCCCGAGCCATTACCGAGATTGGTTCTTCGCCGGTCAAATAGCGGCATGCTTGCA
>CAYQMZ010001079.1:0-1165 GCA_964418725.1 uncultured Pirellulaceae bacterium | reverse complement strand
GCGTCGATCTGACGTAACTCACCAAACCGTTTGTCAGCGGCGATACGAATGCACTCCTGATGATGTGGTTCAAATTGGCAACGATAGCCAATCGCCAATTTCACTTTGGCCTTGTCACACTCGGCAATCATCTCGCGAGCTTCGTCCGTACTAACGGACATTGGTTTTTCGCAGAGTACGTGTTTACCGTCCCGGGCCGCGCGAATCGTGAATTCTTCATGCATCGAGTTCGGCAGCACAACGTAAACCACGTCGATTTTTGGGTTATCCGCGATACGATCAAAATTGCGATAGTTGTAGACGCAATCCGATTCGATTCCGTACTTCTTCTGCCACTTCTCAGCCTTCTCAGGAGAGCCAGTCACGACTCCGACCAACTGGCTGTGTTCACATTTCGCCAGAGCAGGTGCAATCTGGTTCGTACTAAGCCTGCCAAGGCCAACCAACGCGTAACCAAGCTTCTTCTTGGAATTCTGGGCGTAGGCGTGCGTGGTCAGTTGTGATGCAGCAGCCAGAGTGGCCGTCGCTCCTAGAAAAGTCCGACGGTTGTACATGTCAGAAACCTTCGCAAGTTGAGGGAGTAATTGGCGGCCACCAGGATTGCCGTTTCGTTTGTCGAATGCAAGCAGCATAACCTTGAAACGCTTGCCGGCCTTTCGTCGGTCACCGACTCCCCCGGGGCCGAAGATGCATATTCGCAACGTGCCGTCAATCACTTCCGCGACTAGAAACTTGAAACGTCATAATCGGTTGCCGGAATATTCCAATTACCAGCAAATGCCTTTGCAATTCCTTGCTCCATCTGAATCGTCCGATATTCTTAAATTGTGAAGACTCCAATAAGTTCAGGGCACCAACGATGACGCTTCCACACGATTGCACAGCTCGACTTAACCAACTCCGCGAAACGATCGAAAAGAACAAAGAAAAGCTTGTCGATCACGACGTCGAGCTAGAACTGAAGAACGATCGAGCCACGCTCGAAAAGAAATCCGCATAGGCGATTCAGTGAATCGATCGCCCCGTGCGATTGCTACGCGCGGCGGTTCATTTCGAACATAGATGTCGACGTATGCGGAGTATTCTTGAGCTCCGCATGCCGACCGACAGTTCTCGACTAGCCTCACGATCGCGGTGAGGTCTCTTCTTGCGGACACTCTCTATG
>CAYQMZ010001078.1:0-2269 GCA_964418725.1 uncultured Pirellulaceae bacterium | reverse complement strand
AAGGCTACCCAGCGATCCAACCACCGTGGGGCCAATTGAGCGCAATTGATTTGAACGAAGGCAAAATTGTTTGGCAGTCGGTCCTTGGCGAGTACCCCGAACTGACGGCGCGTGGCGTGCCGCCAACCGGGACTGAGAATTTCGGTGGCACGATTGTGACAGCCGGCGGGTTGGTATTTATCGGCGGAACCCGCGATGAAAAGTTCCACGCATTCGACAAAAGATCCGGCAAGCTACTCTGGGAAGCACCACTTCCAGCCGGTGGCTACGCGACGCCGTCAACCTACTCCGTTGGCCGAAAGCAGTTCGTCGTCATTCCCGCATCGGGCGGCGGCAAACTGCGCACGAAGACCGCAGATTCCATTGTTGCGTTCGCCCTGCCAAATTAGGCCCACGCGATGGGCCAACAACTCTTGACGACTTTGCCGGCTGAGACCAATGCACCCAACGCACACCAGCCATCCACTCCATGCATTGGACGCATAGACGCTTTCGCCCAATAGTTGATTGTGTGGTCCAATCCTCTATTGAAGAAAGCAATGATATGAAGTCGCTAATCCTCTCCCTGGTTTTTCTTATCGGCGGTAGTTCCGCCGCATTTGGTTTTGACTGGACGGACGACTACGGTTTTCCATCTGCCAAAGCGCAACGAATTTTTCGCGGTGACTCGTTCAGAAGCGTGCTGAGTACACGCCGAGCACCTTTCCAAAGAAACTATTTCGCGCCGACTCGGTCAACCTATCAGAACTACTCAACCTCGAGCACGCCCGCAAATGCCGGCCGAATCACACAAGTGCCGTCACTTAGCTCGCAGCTCTGGACGAGAACCTACCGTTAGATCCATCAGCCAATCATGTGCAAATTAGAGATCTGAAGCAGCTCGCCGAGGTCGGCTTTCGTGCTCTTATGCCAAAATGGAACTCAGATCGCAGAAAAGACCGACGCCCCCATTCCGACTTTGGCCTGGGGGCGTTCGATTTTGTCAACGTACATGCGTCAGTGGCGCTTGCCGTACGCAACTACAACTCAACCGATTCAATCTCGCGAACGAATCGGTTGCTATCGGCATCAAGGAAACTACCGACCACCTTGAAGACAGCGTCACTGAAGCCGCCCACGTTTAGGATGTCCTTGCGATCAGGTGCCTGAGTACTGCCGTATGGCGCAATGTCGATGCAAACCAGTTTTGGATCAGCAATACCGCGAGTGATTTGAGTCTTCCTGAACTTCTTCCACTCGCTCATCACACCCGTAGCACCTCCACGTCCGAATGCATAAGGTCGTCCGGCGTTGATCCAACTTTCGTTGTCACTAACAAGAATGACTCCCGCAAACGCACGCTTCTTCTTTCGCATGCCAGATGTGAACCAACCGTTGGCACGACGCAGCGGTTGCGAACAATCTGTCCCGCCGCCACCGTACTGCGACAAACGCTCGGCTAGGCTCAGAATCGAATCGCTTGGATCGATTTTCACCTCGTAGGCCTTCGTATCGAACGGAATGACGACGCTGTCTGGGTTGCGACGCAGGATCGCCGCAGCAAACAGGGCAGCCACATCCACGCAACGCACCTTCGACGAGCGACCTTTGCCGTGCCAACCCGTCACCGAACAACCCATCGACCCCGAAGTGTCCAGGCCGATCACCACTGGCGCTGGTAGCTGAGGAATGTTCCCGCAAGCAATCTCAGCGGCGTCATGCAACGCAGCTTTGATCTTGTGCGGAACCTCATCCGATACGTTCAAATAGGCCGCGAAAAACTGGTACGGGAATTGACGAGACCGACGAATTGCTTCGGCATCTGCGATTCGACCGGCAACGTAGTCAATCATCTCGCCGTCGCGGCGGTTTCCTTTCGCGAAGACGCCATGACGCAGCAGCGTGTTCAGGTTCATTCGAAGTGCCTGTGGCCCCATCTGGCGAGCAATCGCCTTCCAGACCAATGGGCCCTTCGCCGCATCTGCGAGCAAATCCCATCGAACCTGCAAATCAGCTGCGATGCGCGCCTGTCTTTCCGACGAGTCTGTCGAACGGAACTCCTGCAGCAACTTCACCGCCTCCGGCAAGTCACGCTTTGATGCAGGAGCCCACTTGTCGACTGGCTTGTCAGTCAGCCAACCGAAAATGGCACGTCGCGTGTTATCACGAGGTGTTGGCCGTGCCATTCGAAGCACATCTCGCACGCTTGGGTCGCGACCGATCGATGCAGACAGCAACTTCTGCGTCGAAGCCTCATTCAACCAACGCTTGAAGGCACGCTGCAATGATG
>CAYQMZ010001077.1:1979-2278 GCA_964418725.1 uncultured Pirellulaceae bacterium | reverse complement strand
AGATGTGCCCGCCAGCGTAGATAGGTGACGCGTACACCGGTCGGCCACCACGGGACAACCCCTTCACTCGCTCTCGATAGACCTGCTGACCGTCCTCGGCACGTGTGCAGTAGGCATTGCCGCGATCGTCAATCCAATAAAAATGGCCGTCATGAAGAAGAGGCGTGGCGACGTACGAGCTAGATCGCGAATACCAGAGCTCTTGTTTCGTCCGATCTTTATCCTTGAAGGAGTCGCCGATCGGGAACGCGTGGCTTCCAGACGATTGATAACCACCAAACGTATAGAGTTTGTCATTG
>CAYQMZ010001077.1:0-1969 GCA_964418725.1 uncultured Pirellulaceae bacterium | reverse complement strand
AATCGTGGTTGGGGAGACATTGCCCGTCAATTTGGTGCTGGCGTACCACTTCAATTTCCCCGTTCCCAAGTTGATCGCCCACAACTCACCAGGAACAGCGACGACCACTTCTTTCTGGTCGGCGATAACTGTCGGCGTGTTGTAAGAGAGTTCGTATCCGTTGGCCACCGACTTCCACGTCTCTTTGCCGGTCGCCTTGTTGAATGCGAAGACTGTCTGGCTTTCGTCGGCTGCGTTAACGATCAACTGATCACCGGCCAGGACGGGGCTTGCACCGGATCCCCACTCCCGATTGCTGGACTCTTTGCCAACCTCCGCATGCCAAACCTGTTTCCCGCTAAAGTCAACCGCGTACACTCCCATCTTTCCGAAAAACACATAGACCAGTTTGCCGTCCGTCACCGGAGTGTTACTGGCATAGCCGTGTTCAGTGAGAAAGCCGCGATACCCGTCTTCGCGTCCATCGTTGGCGACTTGAAACTTCCATCGTTCCTTGCCGCTGGATCGGTCGACGCAATGCAGGGTCCGAACGACGTTTGACCCGTTGCCGTCGAAGCTGGTTACAAAGACGTCGTCGCCCCAAACGATTGGGCTGGACGATCCGGCACCAATCGGCGTCTTCCATTTGACGTTGTTGTTGGCATTCCATTTAGTGGGGGGCGTGCCTTCGTGGCTGGTCGCGCGCCCTTGTGGACCTAGGAATCGAGGCCAGTTTGAATCCGCAATCGCGGAAGAGGCAAATAGTGTTACGGCAAGTATCAGTGCAGCACGCATGGTCGTCTCGCATGTTCGGAGGAAGCTGCATACATAAACGACCGCAACGGAGAGTTTTCTACACGGATCGCCGCAACAGGGCCCGGTGATTGGGGACTGGAAAACCCGGCAAAAAATACAGAATCATCACGATCCCGGTCGTGCTCAATTGGCAGGCTCCTCCGCTATTGACCGCACATGCAACCGCCGATACTGGTGTGCCCCGCCCTTGCCGTGGTGCTGCAGTGCGATGCGACCCGATCTGTGCTTATCGTCGATAACGTCCGTCGTCAGTATTCCGTTGACCCAGATACGGATCTGTGGCCCTTCGCATCGTATCCGGAAGTGGTTCCACTTGCCGGAGCGAAATCCGTCACCGGCGCGGTCGAAAAAGTCATCGCGTTGTTCGTCGCCTTTCGGCCAGACCCACCCGCCGGATCCGATCGCGTACAGAGAGCCACTTAGTTGTTCGGCGATTTCGCATTGATAGCCACGGGGTCGCCCGTTCGGCAATAGCTGGCATCGAAAGCCAATCCCAGCGTTATATTCATCCGTGGGCATCTTTGCCTCTACCGTCAATTCGAAGTTGCCATACTCATCGCCGTGCAGAATCCATAGGTTTGCCCCTTTGGACTTCATTGTTACGGTCTCGTCTTGCGATGAAAAACTAACGCCCTCGACGGTATTGGCCCAGCGATCCTGCTGCCCCTTGTGCAGAAGACTGGCCCATGGGCTCAGTCGCAAGCGATCAAGGAATCCGTTCGCGGAGAATCCACAAAACATCGCAAGGTCTCGGTCCTTCGATTGATCAAAGACTGCTTGCGTCGTGGCGGCGGTGAGTTTCTCCGAACGCTCTGCGACCTGCTGCATGGCAGCCTTTGCCGCCGCGGCCCGCTTGCCAAGCATTTCAACGGATCTTGTTGCGTGAAGCACAACCGTTAGATCGTCATTCCGCAATGTATCGATCAGCACCTGGATTGCCTGGCTCCGCTGTGCCTCGTCACCCCTCTTAGCGAGCGCATTGGCGGCTTCGATTCGGACCGCCAGATCGTCGTCCTTCAAAGCAGTTTGCAGCGCAGCCAGAGTCTGCCTATCAAGATCGTCCATCGTTTGCAGACCGATGGCGCCCCAGTACCGCGCCGACGGCGAACGCTCGTTCAAAAGTGCACGTGCGTGCGGCTCACGGAGACCTAAAAGGCTATTCGCTGTCCAGGAC
>CAYQMZ010001076.1:0-2278 GCA_964418725.1 uncultured Pirellulaceae bacterium | reverse complement strand
ATCGCACGCTTGGATGCGCCGTTGTACCGGTGTTCGCGGCATTCTTCCGCGGCACAGGCTTTGCCGAATGATTGCACGACGACCAAAAAATCTCTTAGGCGCGGTCATATGGAACAATCACTCGGAAAGTTGCAGCCATTGTGTTCGCTTGGTTTGTGTCAGCGTCGCGGCGGAGCGTTGAAGCCGCGCGCTGGAGCCTTCAGTGCTATCGGTCAGCGAGCGACCAACGATGATCTCGTTTTTGCTGGCGAGCATTGCCGGATGTACGTGGCGCTCGATGGCATTGGCGGTCACGCTGGGGGCGGTGTTGCCAGCCGTGTTGTGCTGGAACAGCTTCGCGCACATGTCGAGTCCATGTGTGCAGCTCCGCAGGAGAGTGCAGCGAAGCAGTTGGAGGCAGCGGTAACGGAGGCAGTCTCGAATGCAAGGATGGAGATGCGTTTGATTGCTTTGAACACGGCTGACTTCGACAAGATGGGCACCGTGTTCGCGATGGGGTATCTGCAAGATCAGACGCTGCTGTACACGCACGTCGGTGACTCGCGGATCTATCTCATGCGAGACGGCCAAGTGCGTCGGCTCACTCGAGACCACACCTATGTCCAGCTGATGGTCGATGCCGGGATCTTGGACCCGGAGGATGTGCCTGAGCACCCGATGCGAAATCTGATTCTAAACGCCGTCGGTACGCGAAAGACTCAAGATGTAACGTCCGTCAAATCGTTGCCGTTGGAGCCAGGAGACGTACTGCTGCTGACGACAGACGGAGTTTCCGACAAGCTGTCGGATGAGCAGCTCGGAGAATTGCTTCGGCGGCCCGGTGCTCCCGCGGATGTCGCCGAGCAAATTGTACAAGCGGCCTTGGAAGCTGGTTCGACCGACAATGCCTCATGCGTTGTCGTGCAAATTGAAGGAGAGGTAGGAACGCCCGTGGACGATAAACGAGACGAGTTACACCGAGAAGTGGAGAAGCTTCACGAGTTGCTGGGAAATGTCGAAACGATCGACGAAGATCTCCGTACGGATTTGCGTCAGATCGCTGACGACATCCGCGGTGCATTACAATCTCAGGAACAGAATGAACTGCACAACATTCGACAGCGGTTGAGCGATCGTACGCTGGAGTTTGAGGTGAACCATCCACATCTTACGAATATTGTGGCGTCGATCGTCAATCTGTTGTCTGGTATTGGCATCTGACAGCAGTGCGATTTTGAAGACGGCGAGTAACGTGATGACGAAGTCTGCTGCGGTGCCATTTCAACTCCCCGACATGAGTGGGCAAATTCATTGCTTAGCCGACTTCAGCGGGAAGTGGCTGCTTTTGGTGTTTCATCGGCACCTCGGGTGACTGCCATGTCGCGAGCACATCACGCAGTTGCGTGATTACGAATCAAAGTTGACGGAACTGGGCGTCGAAGTTGCTGTCGTCACGTTTGATGACGACTTCATGGCACGTAGCTACGTCCAAGAAACGAAGTTGACTTGGCCGCTGTTGATCGATGCGGATCGACAGCTTTACCGGGCGTACGGGATGGAGCGGGCCGATTGGTGGTCGATTATTGGGCCGCGTTCAATCTGGAAATACGTAAAGCTGATTGTGGGTAAGAAGCGAGCGGTTCCGGCACCCGGAAGCGACTACCGGCAGTTGGGGGGCGACGTTTTGATCGATCCAGCGGGGCAAGTGCGTTTTCTGCACGTGAGTGAATCGCCACACGATCGCCCAGCCGTCGAGCAGATTCTTGGCCACGTCGGATGACTGGTGCTGCGTTCTGCGGACGAAGTGAGTTACCGTTGGATCAGCGACTCAAGCTGTTCAAATTCGTCGTGTAGCGATTTGATGTCTGCGTCCAACTGGTCGATGGCGTCTTCGCCCGTCTTGCGTACGATTTCTCGCGTCCGTTGCTCGGCGATCGTGACCGCATGATCTGTCTTTTGGACTTCGCGTAACCAAATCACAAACGCGGTCAGACCGTAAACGAATATGACGCCGACGATCGTGCCGATAATGAATTGAGGACTGAGCGTCTCGATGACCGACCAGATCATCCCCTGACTTCCGTCCAGCACGTCGTAGACTTGTCCCCACAACGCCATGACCAGTGTGGCGATACCGGGGACGTGCGCCAGCCAACGTCGACCGATCGGAATCTTGGCTCGATCTTGGCGGACGGCTTCTTGGAGCGGAGTGGCCAATTCCGCAGGAGTTACTCGCAAGGAATCGCTGGTTTCCATTTCCTTGAGCGTCGCTAGGCGAATCTTAGAGCCAGCAAACTCG
>CAYQMZ010001075.1:0-2281 GCA_964418725.1 uncultured Pirellulaceae bacterium | reverse complement strand
ACGGACCAGTTCATCGTGGCTTTGATCACTTCTTCGGAACGGCGTGCTGTCCAACCACAGATTGGTTGTATGCCTACATCTCGGGCGATCGGGTGCCAGTTCCTCCCACACAAATCGTTGATCGTCGACCGTTGCCGAAGCATCCTTATTCGCGGGACAACCGGCCAGGAATGATCGCTCCAGATTTCGACTTGGAAACAGTCGACTTAGTCTTCCTGGAAAAGAGCCAGTCGTTCCTTCGCAATCATGTGAAGGAGAAGCCGGATACGCCTTTCTTCCTGTTCCATTCTGCCCAAGCGGTTCACTTGCCGTCGTTTCCTGCCGATCGATTCAAAGGTAAGACCCAGGCGGGGCCTCACGGCGACTTCCTCTTCGAACTGGATTACGTTGTCGGTGAATTGATGCGAACGCTCGATGAGTTGGGCATCGCGGACAGCACGCTGGTGATGTTCTCAAGTGACAATGGTCCTGAGGTTCCGACGGTGATTGCGATGCGTCGAGATCACGACCACGACGGCGCGCGGCCTTGGCGAGGTATGAAGCGAGACCAATGGGAAGGTGGCCATCGAGTGCCTTTTATCGCACGATGGCCCAAAAGAATCCAAGCCGGAAGCGTGAGTGATCAAACTGTCTGTCTGACGGATGTGATGGCAACGTGTGCTGCAGTGGTTGACGCGAAGCTGCCGCGGGAATCAGCTGAAGACAGTTTCAACTTGCTACCCGCGTTCCTTGGTACGGCAACGGAGCCGATTCGTACGTTTACATTGCATCAAACGATTTCGTTGGCGCTGGCCATTCGCCAAGGAAAGTGGAAGCTCCTGGATCACAAAGGGTCAGGCGGGAACAACTATAGCCGCGGTGAGCTGCAAACGTACGCACTGCCAGAGGACGAGCCAGACGCTCCGGGCCAGCTCTACAACTTGCTGGCAGATCCCGGCGAAACGAAGAATCTCTACGAAGCGAAGCCTCAGCTTGCGAGTAGACTAAAAGCAAAGCTGCAGCAGACAATTGCTGCTGGGCGTAGTCGACCGTGAGTGAATTGGTTTGATCTCATTGACGTTTGTCCATGTGCTAATTTAACTGCCGAATGAAGGGCAAATTGATGGACGAGCGTCCTGATGAAAAACGTCGACTTACAGATTCGCCATGGTTTTGGGGTTACATCTTCTCGACTGCTGCACTCATCGGCTTAGCCTTGGCCGCGCCCAAGTATCGGCTACGACAGACGCAGCTAGAAAGACGTTTTCTCGCTCGCCAAGAAGGTGGACAAACGATTAAAGGTAGTGACGGTGCCACCATCGAACAGCCGACTGGCAACAATTTGATTTTGCGATTGGGGCCTTTGTTCCTTATTGTGGGATCATTGCTGGTCGTTGCCTGGAGTCGATTTTGGTGGTCGCGTGTGGTGCCCGGTTCCGGTGCGCGAAATGGACCGCTTAGCGAGCAGGCCGCTTTGTCTGACGAAGAGACGCCCGCCAATCCACCAGATGATTAGGAGATCGAGCCATGGCAATTATGGAGCAACCGTTGACGATCGTGTTTGTCGGTCTCTTAGTCTCGGGAGGCTTAATCGGCGGACTGATTCAATCTGGCAAGAAGCAGTTTCTGTACGCCGCAATCGGCGCGGTCTTGCTGACGCTGGGTATGTTGGCTATCGAACGAACGACGATTACTCCGCGGGAGGCTGTTCGTGCCACGCTCTTTGTAATCGCCAGCGATTTAGAGCGGAACGATGTCGAGGCAGTGGTTCGGCACGTTTCCCAAGGTCGTACGGATCTTCAGAAAGACGCTCGAAAGCGACTCGCACAGGTCGAAATCGTCAACGTCGATATCAAGAGGAACTTGAAGGTCGACGTAACGAACGCGCGAGGGATGAACATTGCCGAGGCCACCTTCAACTGTGTTTTTCGATTGCGGCCAACAGAAAGTCAGTTTCAGGGGTTCATCGATGCGAAGAAGCCCATCCCCAAATTCTTCAAGGTTCGGTTCAAAGAAGAAGACGGCGTATGGCGGGTTCGCGACTACGAGATGAATGATGCACGCGCAGGAATTGGTACATGATCCATGAAGAATCCCGGCAAGCGTGAGCCTAAGAAGCCACGGACCGCACCGGATAAGGGAAAGCGGTATCGGTGTTGCGTCTGTCGGAGAAAAGCCCCGCAAAAGACGAAAGAAGTTCCTTACTATTGCAGCGAGCATCGACACATGGCGCCTAACACTGATTCGTCGCGTTAGGGCCGCAATCGTCGACGGATGACGTGTCCAGTTGCGCGCCGTAGTG
>CAYQMZ010001074.1:0-2290 GCA_964418725.1 uncultured Pirellulaceae bacterium | reverse complement strand
GAGGGTCGAAACGTTGAAATGCAAGAGTCAGCACGAGGAGCACAACAGCCGGCAACACAAGCGTCGACCAAGTGATCGGGGCGGACCGTCTAGCAACTCGAACCGAATCAAATCCAAGTTTTCGAAAGCCGAATATTGTCAACGCGAGAGAAAGCGTGAGGAACACGCCTGCTCCAAAAACGGTGCCTGTCATCAGTAATGTCGCCGAAACAGGTTGTCTCGCTCCGATGTGCATTGATACGCCGAAGCAAGCTGCCGCAATAGCGGCAATGGTCACCCCGAAACGCAGCAACGGTGTTCTTCGCCACGGTCGGTCCTGTGCCGAAGCGAAGGAGAAAGCGAGTACCAAGACGACGACGCCAACGCAAATCAACTCTGCTGTCGCTGCTGCAATGAGGGTCGCGTCGAGCTCGGTCTGAGTCTTCTCGGACCAAAACCTCACTGCAGCCAGTACGCCGGCGACTAGGAGCGTCCAAAGCATGATGCCACCCACGGACATTTGCATGTCCCGTCTTGTCGTTTTTCGGCGTCTTCCAGGCCAGTGGACCCTCGCACCACGTGATGGGCGAACCGTTACGCTGACGGTCATTAAGACCAGCGTGACCACGAAACGCTGGCTCAGTACACACCCAAGCATGTTGCCTGCCGTGTCGTAATGCATATCAGCGTGTCGCCAGTTCCGTTGAATCGCTGCAATTCCAATCCCGTAGCTGACAATCGGAAGCAGGTTGGCGGCCAGCACCGTAAGCCAGCGGCTGTGAAAGCTGCCTTCCCCAAAAAATATCCAAACGTCGACCACGACCGCGTAGGAAAGAAGGATCAATGCGGCAACAGTGCCGATGCCAACCAGCACTTGTGTCTGCGGTGGTCGCATGTAACTGGCGAGTGGCGTTAGCGTCGGGCCAATATATGCTGCGATGGCAAGTAGGCTCAGATAGAAGCTGAGTGGAGAGGCCCACCTTCGATACTTCCGTATTGCTGTCACGATACCATCTCCAAGTCTCTCATCCAGCAAGTCAATCCTGCGTGCTCAGGTTGATAAACGATATACGTAATGCAGTCTCAGGCCAAACCAATCTCTGAACCTTGTAACTACGCTCGCTGTAAGCGAAATTTTGGGCAACGTAATTGTGCTCCGTGCTAACGGCTGACACGATGAGTAAGAATTGAACGAATTGCAGACTAATCCATTCGAGCCTCCCGCGTCAGAGCCTTCGGAAACGGCTATGCGATTGTCGGCTGCGCAAATTGCAAGTGGGATTCTGTTTGCTGCATTGGTTTGGACTCCGGCTGTACTGCTGTCTTCCATCGTGACTGGGTACATCGTTCGTAGCCTGAATCCGGACGTTGTGTTTTATGGTGGGCTCATCATTCTGTTCTGGATGTGTGTCTACGGCACGATTGCAGTGCTGGCGGGAGGGTTCCTTGTTGTTCTGCCGATCAACATCTGGATGCATCGCCGCAATACGTCACCACTGATAGTGAATGTGGCGTTGGCACTACTTCACGTCTGGTTGACGCCAACGCTAATCCTGAGCTTCTTGTTCGGTCGTTTTGAAATGGCCCATGGGCTCTCGCTTTGGTGCATCATCCCCACGCTCACGTGTTGTATCGTGTTTCATATGCATCAAAGCCGGGCCGGGAGGCTCTGTGCCACGTCATCAGAGGGCATGGCTGATCTCAACGAATAGCCTCTGCTAAGCCATGAAGCTTGCCCGTTCGTTCCATCGATGTCTTGATAGAGCGGGCGAGGGCCCGTGATTCCCCGTAGCTCATAGCCTTCGTGAAAACGGGCTGGTGTGAGAGTCGACGGATTGTCCTGGTTGGGGAATTTGAAGTCGTCGTCAACGTCATAGGTCGTTGTCCTCATCTGCCGAAACTCCCGGGCAACCGACTTCGCTGACGAGGGTGCGACAGAGTCAGGGCCCCCTGATTTTGCGTCCCAACATGCTGAGTTGGAAAAAGTCTCACACGGAATCCCCATAAGCTGGCGTTATAAGAAACCGCCATTATGATGGAACGAAAGTGTGATATTTCAAACAAAGCAGGTGTGTGCATGGTTTTTCTGCGATGGCTGATAGGTGGATTGATTGGAGCAGCAATCGGGGCGGCGGTTTGGGTAGCTATCGGTTACTCGATGAACGCAGAAGTTGGCTATGTCGCTTGGGGAATTGGGCTGCTCTGTGGTTTGGGTGTTCAGATTGTTGGCGGGGAACACGACGGTTTCTTGCCGGGCATCGTTGCTGTTGTATGCGCCTCGTTGTCGATCTTGGTGTCAAAGTACCTGGTT
>CAYQMZ010001073.1:0-2294 GCA_964418725.1 uncultured Pirellulaceae bacterium | reverse complement strand
GTTCTAACCATGTCCATCATGGCGTCGCCTAGCTTTGGACAGATTTCATGGCCGCGAAAGACTGGCCCGA
Source organism: uncultured Pirellulaceae bacterium (assembly GCA_964418725.1). Classification (GTDB taxonomy): domain Bacteria; phylum Planctomycetota; class Planctomycetia; order Pirellulales; family Pirellulaceae; genus CAYNJG01. The sequence continues at coordinate 2,224 of CAYQMZ010001073.1, read as the reverse complement.
ACGCGAACGGAACTGCCAACCGCGAAGACGCAATCGGACTGCCGACCGAATGGGACGAGAAGGAAGGCGTCAACGTCGCGTGGAAGATTAAGCTGGAAAACACAGGGCACTCAACGCCCGTTATTGGCTACAACCGAGTGTGGTTCACATCAGCGACCGAAGACGGCAAACAACAATTTGTTTACTGCGTGGACGCGAATGATGGACAGATCTTGCACCACAGCTTGCTGTTTGAAAACGAAGATCCAGAACCACTCGGAAACCCCGTCAACTCTTATGCTTCGCCAACGTGCTTCCTCGCTGACGATGGAGTCTACGTCCATTTCGGCACATACGGCACGGCCAAACTGAATCGCGAGACAGCCGAGTTCATTTGGCAGCGACGTGACATTAACTGCCGACATTTTCGCGGACCGGGTTCGTCGCCCGAGGTCTATGGCGATCTGCTGATCCTGACGTTCGACGGTATCGATCAGCAATTCCTGACGGCACTAAACAAAGATACCGGTAAGACGATCTGGCGTACGGATCGCACGACGGACTACGGTGATTTGGACAAAAATGGAAAGCCGCATCGGGACGGAGATCTACGCAAAGCCTTTGGCACCCCTGCTATCTCAAAAGTGGGTAACCATACACACATCGTGTCCGTCGGATCCCGCGCAGCCTTTGGCTATGACTTGTACACCGGCGACGAACTGTGGACTGTCACACATGACGACTACAACGCGGCGGCTCAACCGCTGATCTTCAACGACTCGGCAATCCTGAACACTGGTTCCCGAGGAGCAAACCTGCTCTCGGTCTCCCTTGGCGACACGACCGAAGGCGACGTGTCCAAGAGCCATGTTCAGTGGAATCGAGCCAAAGGAAATTCCCGCCTGAGTTTTCCGGTACTGCACGGCGATAAGATCTATTCCTTGACGGACAACGGCGTGCTCAGTTGTATCGACGCGAAGAGTGGAAACGACGTCTGGACCGGCCGCGTTGGCGGCAATTTTGTCGCGTCACCGCTGATCGCAAATGATCTGATTTATGTCGCGGATGAAAACGGTCGAGCCACAGTCTTGCAAACTGGCGATAAGTTTAAGGTTGTGGCGAAGAACCAGTTGGAAGAAGGTGGCAAGGCGTCTCTAGCCGTTGGCAATGGGGCGATCTACGTGCGATCCAGTAGCCATCTCTACAAGCTGGCAACAGACTAACAAACGACCACTTATCATTCCGGTATCGACTCGCCGGGATGATACGAGCGTTGGGCATGCTTGCGAACATCCTCTAGCGTGTACCAAGCCGTTTTGAATTTCTTCTCGGCCATCAAACGTGCCTGATCCATGTAATGAGGCGAGTTTCGGTCAGAGCTCTTACCGTAGGGAATCAAACTGGCAGCCTTCACGCCATCTGGTGCGAATTCGACGGCTGCCATATAGCAGGCCCCCACAACGGCGTAACGCTTCGGACGCACCCAACGAATACTTGGTGTCGAGTACATCGTAAAGATGATGCCAAGCGGGCCGGGCGCACCTAGATTCTGCACGCTTTCACCAAAGTCGTTGAAGGCGACCGCGGCTTCTACGACACCCGGTCTTTTCGTAACACGCTGAATGCGATGCACCTGCGCCCAAGGAATCTTCCACTTGCCGTGGATCTGTTTCAGTCCCTTGGCGGCCTTCACCAACGCATCCAGCCGACTTGTTCGGTCCGTGGCATACTGCGAGCGAATTGTCTCCGCAGGATACCCTTCACCATACAACTCGATATACCATGCCTCGCACAGCGTCGCCTGTGTTGAGTCGGCGGTAACTTTGCAGTCCCAATTCAACAAGTGTTCCAGATACGGCCTGACCTTTTCTGCTCGCACACGATCGGTATTCTTGAGCCGATCGAAGTCTCTGCGAAAGCGAGGCAACTCGGACAGCGGCCAATACAGCGTTGAATCGAATGCCAAGCCCTGCAATCCTTGAAACGTCAAGTCGTTTGCCGCGCGAAGAATACGCCGGGACATCTTGGCTCGCCGTTTGTCCTCATCGCGATCCTCCATCATGTAGGCAGGAAAATCGCCGCGGTCAGGGTTGTCTTCGTCGGTGGTGAAAAACGGGCTCGTATTGCAGTTCTGCACATATCCAGATGACGGATTCAGCACCTGAGGCAGATCATCAAACGCAAACAGTCCCAACCAATCGGTTTCCGGGGTGTTGCCGTCAACAGGCTCTCGCCAGTTGAATCC
>CAYQMZ010001072.1:0-2302 GCA_964418725.1 uncultured Pirellulaceae bacterium | reverse complement strand
CTTTGGGATTGCAGAGATTAGCCGGTGTGCGACTGCCAGGTTCTGACTGAAACGTAATGAGCCGCCGCACGTAGCTTCCTGCGTCCACTTCTTCCTCGATGCGAATCTGTAGGTCGACTCGGCGCTCGTCATTTGGCATCCGTCCCATAACAGTCTGCATACCTTGGATGAGCTTCGCACGTTGGTTCTTCGATTCCGTAGCGGTTACCAACTTCTCAACGTCGGCGAAGTACGCGCCGCCCAGTTCTTCGTCTCGATTAAAGAATCGCGTTCGAAGTTGTGTAGACCCCTTGGGAAGTTGCAGTTTGAACTCCACGCCCGTGGCATCCGGTTCGACTTGAGCTTCATGCGTTTGCCCAGCTATTCGAATCTGTGCTCGGGTAGCCTGAATTGGCTTGTTCGCCTCACGCGGCCATTGCCGAACGGTGACCCGATAAAGGCCGGCGTGCAAAACGTTAACGTTCCAAGGGCCAGTGACTTTCGGCAGCTTCCGTATCGAACCAAAGTTCCACGGAGGGTTCCCGGTTGGCATGTACCAGTCTTGCGAACACAGTGTCGTCGGATTGTGTGTCGCGTATCCCAAATCGATATCGACTGGTGTCATTCGAGTGGAAACACTTTTCCAAAACGGCATGTATCGGGCGCGAAGTTCTTTGACCACTTGTGGATGATCCGCAGCCACGTCGTTTCTTTGGGATGGATCTCGCTGGATATCGTACAGTTCCTTGCCGTTGATCAGACGCCAGTCCTCCTTTACTACGCACGTGTGCTCCCACGGTTGGGGTGCACCGCGAAAGTGCGGACCGCCCTGAAATTGCACGATCAAGTGGTCGCGTGCGGTAGCCTCCGATTTGTCTCGCAAGACGTCAGCGGCAGAACGACCGTCTAGCTTGTGCTCGAATCCTGTGATCCCGCACAGATCGGCCAGTGTCGGCAAAACATCGATGTGTGCGGCCAAGGCTTGCTCGTCTCGACCTGTATCGAGGCCACCGGCCGGCCAGTGAACAAAGAAGGGGACACGATGGCCTCCCTCGTAGACGGATGATTTTTTGCCTCGCATTCCCGCGTTGAATCCAGCCGTTGCCTCGCTGTCCAACCCACTAAACTTCGCGCCGTTCGCTGTGCCGTTATCCGTCATGAAAATCAGGATCGTATTTTCCGCCAGTCCAAGCTTGTCCAGTCGTTTTCGCAGTTGTCCTACGTTGTGATCGATATTCGCAATCATGCCGTAGAACTCTGCGGCGGAACGCCACGTGACCTTATCGATGTATGGCCGTTTCCATTTTTCATCCACACGATAGGGGCCATGCGGAGCGTTCGTTGCCAGATAGAGCATGAAGGGACGCTGACGATGTTGTTCGATGAAGCGAGTAGCTTCTTGAAACCAAATGTCAGTGCAGTAGCCATCGAACTTTTTGAATTCGTTTGGCTTGCCTGGGGCAACGACCTCGTAGGTGTCGTCGAAGTAGTCGTTTTCCCAGTAGTCAGACGCCTGACCGACTCCGCCGCAACGATGCCACACAGCGTAGTGAAAACCACGGTCTTGGGGGCGATGGGGTGCATTGTCACCAAGGTGCCACTTACCAAACATGCCGGTCACGTAGCCGCGGCTTGAGAACAAATCGGCCAGCGTTTTCTCATCGGGATGCATCATCGTCCGACCAGAACTAGTGCGATAAGCTCCGGTTCTTGCCGGGTAGCGACCAGTCATTAGCGCCGCACGCGTCGGAGTGCAAAAGGGGCTGACATGAAAGTCCGTCATGCGAACGGACTCGGCATAAAGCTGGTCAAGATGAGGAGTCTTCAACACCGGATTGCCATGGCACGAAAGATCGCCGTAACCTTGGTCGTCGGTCATTATCAGGATGACGTTCGGACGACTCGATTTTGTCTGAGGTTCTTGAGCCTGTGTTGTTGCCGCGACAGCAGCTACGAGCGCGCAACAGGCTGCGACCTGGGACAGGACCAAAACGCACTTGAGTTTGATTGCGAACCGGGCGAGGCAGCGAAGGGCTGGTGGGCCAGTGGACATCGTGTATTACTTTCTTGCCTCGACCGAAACTCGATTGAAAACCTGCTGCAATCCGCTTTCATCGGATGTACGACTTTCCTGCTATGCCGATCTGCAATCGGCACTCTCCAGTTTCGTAGATCCAGATTGCAACAGAGTCGCATTATAGTGAGTTTGGCTTTGCGATCGGGTCGACTTGGCCCTGAAGATTGCACGCCAAGAAACTATGGCGGTGCGGCTGCGAAACACTGACGGAATGAACGAGACCCTCGGAGAGCGTTTCCCCGAGGG
>CAYQMZ010001071.1:0-2308 GCA_964418725.1 uncultured Pirellulaceae bacterium | reverse complement strand
AATCAAACTATTTGCGTCACGTTGATGGCTGGGGAGTTGTATGCTACGCAAACGGAGATTCGGTCTGCCCACCCAATGTTGTGCGACATTCGAACGGCGTCTTTGACACCGATCGGTTTAGCGAGTCAGCGGCCAACCAATATGCGAAAGCCACGGTTGCCCACGTGCGTCTTGGTACCGTCGGGTTTGCTTCAAGACTAAACGCCCACCCGTTCACTCATGATGAATGGACATTCGCTCACTTGGGTACGATCCCCAAGTTCGACGTCATCGGCCCACGGTTGTCGTCGAGCATGAACGAACGGTTCCTTAACTGTCGATTAGGCACCACCGACAGCGAGTTACTGTTTCTATGGCTATTGAATCGACTACAAGAAAGCGGCATCGGAGCCGCAAACGTAGCTGAGCAGCAGGAAGTTGCCAGTAAAGTGCTTCGCGATTCTGTGGCAAGCCTCGCGCAAGAGTGCTTCGAAGAGGCCCCCAATCAACCATCTAGCCTGAGCTTCGTTCTTACCAACGGCGAAGTACTCTTCGCCTGCAGTTGGAACAACAGCTTGTACAGCTTGGTGCGGGCGGGCGTCTACGACTGCGAAGCCTGCGGCACACCTCACATTCACCACAGTCCATCGGTCGACCATCGGTCCGTATTGCTGGCGTCAGCTCCGATCACAAGTGAGCCTTGGCAAGAACTGCCGAACCGATCGCTCATGTATGTCAGCCCTAACCTCACGTGTGTCGTGGACGACATCAAAACCAGTGCATTGGCCGGCGATCCTTCCTAAATCCACGGTCCCCCAAGTTCGTTCTACATGAAAGAGTAATCAAATGATCAAGCGCATACTTGTCGGCATTTCGGACGCGACCTACACCGTCGCCTCAACACGTCACGCCATCGAACTGGCGCAACGTTGCGGGGCCTCGTTGACAGGGGTTTCCATCCTGGATCTGGCTGGTATTCGAAAGGAAGCAGCCAGCGTGCCTCTTGGCGGAGGCGGCTACAACTCGGACCTGCGTGATGCAGCCTTCCAAGACGCGCATGACTCGATGGAAGAGGCACTCGATAAATTCGTCCGCATGAGTGATGAAGCTGGAGTCAAACACGAATTCGAGCGAGTCACCGGCGAGCCATTTTCCGAATTCATCGAACGGTCAAAGTACCATGACCTAATGGTTTGCGGACTGCACCGAATGTTCGAACACGGAGTTCTGCCCGAACCCCAAAACGAACTAGCACGGCTTGTGGCGTCTGGCGTACGTCCAATCCTCGCAACCTCAGCGGTGTACCGCCCAGCAAAGAAGGTCTTGATTGCTTACAGCAACTCGGTGGAGTCGGCCAAAACAATGCGTCGCTTCACACAGCTAAGTCACATCCTTGCTCCGAAAGCCATTGTCCAAATTGTGTCGTTCGGCAAAGCGGGAGGAGAAGCTCCTTCATCGCTGCTTAAGGCCCGCGAGTACCTACAGGCTCACGGTATCAATCCAGAGATTCAGTTCATCGAAGATTCGCCGAGGACCGGCGTCTTAAAGCGAGCCGATCAATGGGGTGCTGACTTGATCGTCATCGGAAACAGCGCAAAGAGCCTGCTACGCAGAAAAGTCTTTGGGGAAACGGCGTTGCATACGATTCGCAACGCGGAAGTCCCGTTGTTCCTGGCTCAGTAACCACGACAGCAACGCTCATAGAGCACCAACGCGAAACTTGGTTGGGAAGGGCGGCTTGCTTCTCGCTTCGGCGGTTGCAAGCCGTCCTCTTTTCAATTCTGCGATTCCGTCCGATGGCGTGGCAATACGCTCTCGCCATTCGCCACCACTTAGTTCGACATGATCCGCAGCAAGTCACAGACGGATCGAATCTGCTCGTCTAGCTCTTGCGTGGTGTCAATCGATATCGTGGACACGGCATCCAATGGCTTCTGCCGTTCTACTTGCTGCTTCTGCAGCACATCCACGGTCGCTTCCGAGGCCTCATCTTGCTTCCCCAAACGCGACTCGATTCGAGCGGCAGCAACGTCCGCAGGACAAACGCATTCGATCTGGATCGGGTGGGCCCCTAAGTCCAATGCCTCTTGGACCGCTAGTCGCCGCTTATCCTGTGAATCAAAGGTTCCGTCTAGGATCAGCGTTGGCGACTGCGACAAACAGGCTTTCATTCGCTCGACCATGGCATCGTAGACAAGCTGCCGGCCAGCAGGGGTGTATTTCCCGTTGGACTCGTTGAATGCAAATACTTCTTTTCGTATCGAATCCGTCTGCAGCAATTCGCCAGCCAGCGTATCTCTTAACGCATTCGCCAGTGTCGACTTTCCCG
>CAYQMZ010001070.1:0-2314 GCA_964418725.1 uncultured Pirellulaceae bacterium | reverse complement strand
TAAATCCTGCGAGTCTTGTACTCCATCTTCTTTGCAGGTATCTCGTCACGCCAATCAGGACCGGCAAGGGTTGCCTTGAAGCCCTTCCCTGAGGACATAATCTTCATAACGAATGGCTCGTCTTCATCTCCCCAGACCCACGTGCCAGTAGGATGAACCTTCTTGGACACGGTACGATCTACATGCTCACGAAGCAGGGGGAGCACCGGCGGTGGACTTATATTTTCTGTTGGATAAGCGGGAAGTCCAGCCGCTTTGCGTCTGATGGACTCTCGCATCTCCGCTTCTAGCAATGCGTCCTTCTCACGTTTCATCTCTGCTGATTTGAGTTTGCGATACTCTTCTTTAGTGAGTCCATCAATCAGAGTCTCTTTCGTCTCCTGGCCGAAAATCGATACCGAGAAAAAGAGCAATAAAAGCAAGCTTAGAATTCTCATCTCGTATCCCTCCAGAAGTCGTCGCATAGCGGTGGTAGCCAATGATCGCCGTAGTCTTGAGGCACCGCGAATTTTCAATGGAATTCCTCTGGCAATGAACCAAAGAACTGAAGATGCAGGTCGCAATCGGGCACGGCTGCCTTGAATTGCTTTCGTAGTTTGGCCTCTGACGAATATCTGCCGCTGAAGACGAACAGTTGTAACGTGTTCAACGACTTCATTTGCTTCAGCGTGTTCAATGCCGAAACTGGTTCCTCGACGCCGATCGATAGTCGCCTGAGCGGAAGTTTTGTAATCCGCCTCAGGATGTTCGGCTGGACCGGGGACAGCATCGCGTGCAGTTCTGTCAGCTTTGGAAGTGACTCGATGGTTTTGATTGTCCGGTCTGTCAGCAGGCAGCCCGGCATCAAGAGGTATTCGAGTTGATCGAGCTCTCGAAGATATTGAATGCCAGATTCAGTTAGCGGACGTACCCGCTGGCCTTCTTCGTGCCATAGAACAGCGCAAGATCGATTGCTTTCCGCGATGTAGTGCGAGTCAAAAGGACGACCGGCTACGTATGGAATCGTCTCGGGGCTTCGGTGGCGAAATCGCCGGTGATCGTATAACGGGGCAGTTTGGTGTGTTGGCAGTTGCAGGTGCGTTAGTTGTCGCATGCGGCCGATGTACTCTAGCGACGCATCACCAATGTGATGATCAGGAATTTCCAAGTGCGTGATGGATTTGCTGTTTGCGATGGACTCGAACAGCTTCTCGTCTTGCCCAAAAAATGAGACTCGCAAACGTTGCAAGCTGCGGAGCTCTAGTAACGATTCCAAATGAGTCGGGCTCAATGGAATCCACTGCATGTCCAGCGCCGTGATCTCGCCTCGCTCGTTTTCCTTGAAATCGACAGCCCATCTTTTGAGTGCACTAGGCCCTTCCTTGCGTGGAAACTTCCACGTGATTTCCTTGCCGAGCGATTCCTCAATTCGACTGTGGCCTCCAGAGCATGATTGTCTCAGTGCGACGGTTTTTCCGATGGTATGCTCAGGCAAGCCAACGACTACAACCTCCAGGGTGGCAATGTGGGGCGAGTTTCCTAGGATTGCGAAACGCTCCGGTTGCTGATCCTCACTCTCCCACCGTAAACGATTAAGTTTCAGTCGTGCAAGCTGGGTAAGCACGGTGTCGTTGGCGGTGCATCCAATGAGTTGCAACTCTTCAATCGAAGTGGAACTGAGTGCGTTGACGATGGATTCCGTCAAACATGAGTTAACTATGCGAAGCTGTTTCAGGCTGTCGAGCGACTCAGGCTCAATGGTTTTCGTGTCTTCAGGGATGTGCATCGTCAGGCTATCAACTGGCTGGGCATTTAGAAGTTCCATCAGCTCAGCCGAGTAGTTGATCCTGTTCGGCAGGTGAAGCCGCTTGAGTCCCTTGAGTTGTGGTAGCTCGCGAAGCAGTGGAATTAGATCCTTCTTGGTTTGGATGGTCAGATCCGTAACATATCCCGCTTGGCAGAAACGTCTAAAGGTGTCGGTTGTCATTGTCTGGTCTTGCAAAGTAAGGCGACGGATCTTCTTGCCTTCAAGTCCGGGGAGGGCCACGTTGGCCGCGTAGACTTCTACGTCACCGCCGTCGGGGATCGCGGCCCGAACGGCCTCCGTCGATTTGAGTTTTCCCTTCACTGTGTAGAGTTTCGATCGATAGTCCAGCCTGAGGCCGGGGAATGAATAAATCGGTTTCGTTGGATGCGACATGCTGGGAGGTTCCCCAAGCAAGTTCGACGCAGCCTGGACTCGGCGAGCAACTTCACTCGAAGGAGAAAGCAACCAGACCCGAGGGTCGAAACGTTGAAATGCAAGAGTCAGCACGAGGAGCACAACAGCCGGCAA
>CAYQMZ010001069.1:0-2315 GCA_964418725.1 uncultured Pirellulaceae bacterium | reverse complement strand
CCATCGGAGAACTGCGTCGCGCACCTCGTCAATGATCGACTTTGCTCTTCGAGATTTGGTTCCCGCGAAGCTCGCGAAGGCGATCAAGTCCTCCAGTTCGAAATTGTCCCGTTTGCCGTTTAGTGTCATTTGATGCTGGCTGGTCCAGGGGCCGGTTCGGTTGTAGGCGTACGTGACGTCGTACGCCGGCGACAGTCGCCAGGCCCCAGTTCGGTCCATCAGGAATGCGATGTTCTTGACATGGTCGTCTTGGTTTCGGGCCAGGACGTTGAAGGCGGTTCTGCGGAGTTGTTGGTCCAGGTCGTGTCGCGGCATACTCAATGTCTGCATTAGTTGGATCGCTTGCTCGTACGAGTACGCGCCCGCCATGTGAAAGTCGAAGTGCATTAGCCCGCACAGCGAGGCCATGTGCAGCTTTCGGTTGTTCTCGTCACGATCAAAACGCCGCGTCATAAAGTGAGCTCGACCGTTTTCCTCATGAATGCGGCAGCGACTCATCTCGATGCCAGCTTCTTGGGCCATCAAATGGTAGGCGTATTCGATTCTTCCGTACCCTTTGGGATCCGCCAGCTCCTTGTCTCGGTTGTGGTGAATGCCGTCAAATTTCAATATCCACGGCGCGAAGCCGCTTTCAACGTCAACTTGGCCAGAGCGGAATTCACCGGTGGTCTCGTTCCACGCCAGGATGGCCTTTGCTCGAGCGCCGCCGGCTGATGTTCCGACGCGAAGGATGTCCTGCAGAGTCTCGGCGTCCTCGTCGGTCCCCTTCAACTGGCCGTGAAGTACGCTTCGTTCCGTAACGACTTGGTTGGCTAGGCGTACAAGTTCGTCGATCTGCAGGTCGGTCCCTTCGTTTGTGGTTGACGAAAGCGTCGGTTTGAATTCCAACGCGCCCATCCCACGAGCCCCCAAGTAGCACAGTCGCTCGACGGGATTAAACGAGTCGAGGCTACGTCCCTGTCTCACAAGCCAGGCGTCGATCAGTTGGTTCCCGAATTTGTCGGGAAGGCAATCTGACAAGAGGCCCGGTAGGCCTCGAAACGTTTCTTTGGAGAGGGCAGGGAATTGGAACGTGCCGGCGCGCAGGGGAAGATGAATCGGGGATATCTCAATGCGACTTTGCAGAAACGCATGGTCGTATTGAAAGACGGCTACCTGGCGGACGTCATCCCAGGAAACTGCCGCAATGTCGGTTCCCCAGAGGATGATCTTGGCATCGGTCATTCGTCATTCCATTTCCACGGACCGGCAGGCGGCTCTTTCGTTTTGGGCGACGAAGCTCGCTTGCGAGGCGGTTTGCCGGATACCCTGGCGATGGGCTGGATTTCGCTGAGCGGAACCAGTTGTTCGACTTGGTCGCCAACGCCCAACGCAACCATGACGCGCAGCAGGGTGTTTAGTGAAACCCCTTCGCCGTTTTCCATGCGGCTGATGGTCCGCCTGGCCACGCCTGCCTGTTCGGCAAGTTTGGCTTGGCTCATGTTGCAGTCCAGTCGTAAACGCTCAATGCGTTTGCAGAGGTCTTGCTCTAGTCGTTCGGCCGCTTGCATTGGTTTTGAGCCACATATTGATCATTGCTGGCTTGGGTGCCTCTCAGTGCGCAAATTATGGCACATTAAACTGCTGGAGGCAAGGCTGTGATCAAAATGTGGCTCAATAAGAGGTATTTGGTAGCGTAGTGCGCAATTTATTGCGCATCTTGCTCGCTCTCTGCCTTGGCAAAGTCTCCGGCGTTTACAACGAAGATCTTCGATGGATCGATGTACTTCCGGATTGCTTCGTTGACCTGATCGACGGTCAGCGCTTTGACCTTCGACTCCAGATCTTCAACGAATTTCATCGTGCGGCCTGCGTCAGTGTTTTTCTCGATCAGTCGTGCGAGCGAAACATCACTGGCTCGACTGACTCGCTGGCTCTGCACATAGCTGGCGACGGCCTTTTTCAATTCGTCCTCTGTGATCCCGTCTTTGCGGATGCGTTCGAGTTCCTCGCGAATAGCTTCTTTCGCTTTGGGAACATTAACCGGATTCGAGATGGCGTAGATCATCAGCTCCGCTCTCTGGTCGTGAGCAGAAACTTGCATCATCGAACCAACACCGTACGACAAGCCTTCCTTTTGCCGGACACGATCACCCAACCGCGACGCCAAAGCTCCGCTGCCGCCAAAGATGTCGTTGCCAATCAGCAGTGCGGGATAGTCCGGGTGGTCATCTCGAATCGGCAGAACGGTACCTGCAAAGTAGACAGCATTTGCCTTGTCAGGCGTTTCGATCTTCTGAAAGCCGCCTTCAATATCGACGTAGGGACGGGAGAGC
>CAYQMZ010001068.1:0-2318 GCA_964418725.1 uncultured Pirellulaceae bacterium | reverse complement strand
GAGAAAACCTGTGGGCGGCGCAGACTCCGCAAGTGTTTCGCCGGCAGCAGTTGCTAGCGGCTCACGCGCAGGACGGGGCTTCGACCGCCACGGACGACGCAGAATTGATGCAGCGTCTGGGAGTAAGAGTAACCGTTGTTCCGTGTTCGACGTTGAACCTGAAGATCACCACACGAGAAGCCTTGAAGCTGGCCGCGCTTGCCATGAAGGCCCTACCCAAACCAAAACTGGAAAAGCCGGGTAACCCGCTAGATGACATGTGGCGTTAACTGCTTCATCACAACATCTTTTTTTTTAATCCAACGCGACCATCCACACGCTTGAGCAAACTTACGACTACCAACCGCGGACCCATCGAAACATGAAACTTGAAGACGGCTACCTCTTTGTTCTGGAGCGAGACGCAGCGAAGACTTTTTTCGGTCATCGCGATGATCAGACTCGCCTAGACTTTATTCAGGAATTGCTTGGTCAGGACGAGGTAGTCAAACAAAGTCTTACCGGACAATGGCAGGCTGTCCATGACGCTTTGGCGGCGGTCGAGATCGAAGATTCTGTTCTGTCGCAATGCGTTCTCGGTGGTCGCCCAATGCACCAAGGTGATGACTATTCGGTGTGTCTTGTTCGGCCCGACGTCGTCCAATTCATTGCCGATCAAAGTAAGCAATTGGCTTCGGCGGGCCTTCCCGAGAACGTGGTCGACCTGGCCACCTCAACCGGAGAAATCTACCAGGAGGCCGCAAATCGCCGCGGCGCGGTAGTTTTCGTCGCAAAGCACTGAGTTTTCGATTCGTCTAATACGAATGTTCGTTCTTGCCGTACCTGCAATACGTGGAAAATCCGACGGCAACTCGTCCGTCGCACGTTTTGCGCCTATATTTTTACATCTATAGGCGGAGTCGAGGTCGCATGGCGGAAATTGCGGTCTGAAAACACTTCGTTCAAACGAACACGCTGAAAAGTGCGTACCTTTCCTCTGGAGAGCCTGAGATGTCAAAGTCATTCCTTCTAGTTGCAGTTTCGTTGCTTTCAATTGTTTGTTGGGGATGCACCTCCGACGTTAACACTCCAGCCCCAGCAGCAACTGCCGAAGCAGAGCACGCTCACGGCGATGACGGAGCACACGGCAAGCTTTGCGGTTCATGCGGCGATGAAAAGGGCACGGAAAGCTGCTGTGCTGAAAGCGCAGAAAAGTGCACTGACTGCGGACTGACTGCTGGTTCGAAACTGTGCTGCGTTGAACTGGATGCGGACGCAAAAGGCAAAGACCTCTGCGGTTCATGCGGTCACGTTGCTGGATCCGAAAACTGCTGTGCAGAAGACGCAGAGAAATGCGACTGTGGCATGGCGAAAGGTTCGCCACTTTGCTGCAAGCTAAAGAGCGAAGAAGCGGCTGAGTAAGCCGCCGTCACTCGGATCCGAGCGTCCGAGGTAGTGTTACAGATCGACCGCCTAGTGATTTACTAGGCGGTCCTTTTTTTGGCTAGACGGAACGATAGCTTGCCAGGTACATCGCGCGGAGCGTGATGAGTACGTACTGCTCACGCTCCGCGTGAGCCTCGTTCCTCTCTGTATTGACTGCTGCCTTCCTACAGCCCCAGCGTGCCATACACCGAGTCACCATCCGACGGCGATGTTGTGACTCCGCTGCCTTCTGGTACTACCGCTGCGTTGCTTGGTGCCAAGTCCACGCCCGTCGAACTAGGTGCCGACAGTTCGATACCGGCATTGCTCATCGACGGTGCCGTTGGTTGAACGAACTCGCCACTAGGCTGGGACAGCACGGAGTTGAGCACTTCGCCCTGACTTGCTGGCGGCATGATCGGTGTTTCAAACAACTGTTCGCCGACGGGCAAACTTTGCGTATTGCTAGGTGTGACTGCTGGACTGCTAGAGAACGATTTCACTGGTCCGCGACTGACGACGGCAGGACGCGAGAATCCGTAGTCTAGGTAGTAGCTTCCGTCACGTTGGCGAGCACGGAGATGCGAGTCTTTGTAAGCCTTGGTTGGCCAAGGTCCCTCGGACAATGCGACGCCGTTGTATTCCAGCAACGACCCCTTGCGATGGTGCACTTCAACGATGCCCAAGTTGTAAGCCGTGAGAGCTCGGAAGTAGTCGACTTCGGCCTGAGCTTGTCGGCTTTGAGCGTCCAGTACAACGTCAAGCGTTAGGCGTCCTTCTTCATAGGAGATCTGTGCCGCCTCAACTTGATCGCGATACGCCTTCAACGTGTTGTATTGCGTTTGAGCAATTCGGTAGTTGTCACGCAAACGGGCGTAGGCCGATGACAGTTGATGCGTAACGGTCAGTTCAAG
>CAYQMZ010001067.1:0-2320 GCA_964418725.1 uncultured Pirellulaceae bacterium | reverse complement strand
CTTTAGCCGCGACATTGGTGGCTACATCAGGTGTCGCGTTTTTGAACTTTGGACGGCCGACCGAAAACAGTGTGTTGGCTGAGCAGACTCCTGAACTGCAGTTGGATTCAAGTTTCAAGCCGCTTACGGATACCGAACAGCCCGACAAATTGGCGGCCACTGATGGAGTTGAAGGCAACGGTGATGAGCTTAAAGGCGACGCGGACACCCAAGTTCACGGTCAGGTCGTAGATGCGGATGGCCTCGGTGTCGCGGCGACGGTTTACTTGGTTGAGAAACGCTCGGGAGAGGTCACGAAGCCGGGGAGCGAACGTATCCTGCACAGTGTCTCGACGGACGAAGATGGCAACTTTGACTTTCAAGCGAAGCTTCCAAAGCGAGATAATTCCATCGACCACGGCGTGTGGAATTCCAAGGTGCTTCAGCTCGTTGCTACCGCGGATGGCTGGGGTGCCGCCGCATCAGATGTCGTTGGCGTTCGAAATGGTCAGCCCGCACTTTTGCGTTTGGCTAAAGACGACGTCGCAATCGAAGGCACGATCCTGGACCTAGAGGGTGCACCGGTATCGAATGCCAAAATTCGCGTTGCACTATTAGACTGCGTAGGCAATGCAGACAAATATCTTGCGTCCTTGCAGCGGCAAGCGGAACGCGAGAAGCCCGGCGAACTAACGCTTTCGTTTGTACCGAACGACGATTTCATGAAGTCGTCGTTTGATCAGGATGGCAATGAAAAACTGGTCGCCCGCAAGCTGCACTTCTCTAATTTGGCCGGTCCCGCCGTTAAGACAGACAGCAAGGGCCGCTTTCGACTAACGGGTGTCGGACGGGATCGCATGATGGCGCTGGAGGTCTCTGGTCGTGGCATTGTGACTAGTTGGATTAGCGTGATGACCAAAAGGATGGAGCCAGTTAACGCTTCCATCTTTGTCGGGTCTCGCACACGCCGGACCTTTGGGGCCAAGTTCGTTTACTCAGTGGAGCCATCTCAAGCAATTGTCGGCACGATTGCAGACGTGACGACGGGGCAACCAATCGAAGGCGTCGTAGTCGAAGTCAGTCAATCAACTGGCGACATTGCACATGTTGCTGCAACCACGGCTGCCGATGGTTCCTATCGATTGGAGGGAATTCCAAAACAGCCGAAGTATCGATTGGACATCACGCCCAAACTGGATCAGGCGTACTTTCCGCGTCGCTATGTCGTGGTCGAGAATTCTGCCACCGGGTTGGAGCCAGTAAAAGCTGACTTCGAAATGCGAAAGGCTGTGTGGTATTCCGGACGTGTGGTCGACAAACAAAGTGGCAAACCTGTTCAGGCTCGCGTTCTATATTCGCCGCACGTGGCAAACGAGCATGCTGAGGAGTACGCCAATTTCGAAAAAGGTCGGTTCTTGGCGGAGCCGATCACTGGTGCTGGAAGTGTGGCCACTGATTCGCTGGGATACTTTCGAGTGCCAGTAATCCAAGGTGAAGGGATGTTGTTTGTGCAGGGCACTGAGCCAATTTTCTGCACAGCTACAATGCCAACGGGGCTGACCGACGACGCAAGGTGGTGGGGCCGTCAGGCTCCAGACTCTTCACAGCGTTCGACGAACACCTATCAGCCCATGTTTCCCGAATGGGTTCACGCATTGCGACCCATTGCTGTTCCATCGTCTACAGCGGAAATGTCTTCACTAACCGATGTTGAACTCGATCCGGGGCAACTTCTGGATGTGCGAATGGTCGATTCGGATGGCGAACCAATTCGCGATGTCTCGATCGTGGGGCGTGTTTCGCGAGCCTTTGCTGTCGGACCTGAGCGTCCGACGAAGTCAGATCGAGTTGCGATCCGCGGGATATCGAAGCGTAATCCTAGGCCGATCTTTTTCCACCACGACGAAAGAAATCTTGGAGCCGCACTGGTGGCAAATCAGTCTGCTTCTGAGACTCTGACCGTCGTCTTGCAGCCATGCGGCAAACTGACCGGCCGCTTATTGGATAAGGATGGCCAGCCATTGGCACACGTATCCATCTTGATGAACCCCCGCGAACTGGGCGACAAGTTGCATCTGTTTCCGATTGCGAGAACCGATCGTGACGGAAGGTTTGTTGCGACTAGGGTTGCTGCTTCGTTCGGGTTCGATCTCTACTCGGAACTTGATCGGGGCGGTTCTCCGATTTCGTCGAATCTGAGCCTTTCCCCCGCTGAAACTCGCGAGTTGGGAGACATTCAGATCGACAAGGCTCCGCCGAAGCGACCACCAGGATTCGCTGCGATGTTCACGGCAACCGGGGATGCGACGGAGTCTGTCGTGGCCGCCGATCAGAGTTCTGA
>CAYQMZ010001066.1:0-2324 GCA_964418725.1 uncultured Pirellulaceae bacterium | reverse complement strand
CCTGCATGTGAGACACGGGTGTCGCCGGAACTCGTGTTCGCTTTGGCGCCTGCTGACGTGCAGTGGATTGCACAGCGACCTGTCGCTCCATCGCCACAGCACTACTTGCCGGCTTTGCCGCTGCCTTCGGAGCAACCGCTGCGGGCTGAGGTGCGGGACGCGTCTGAGCGGGTGTTGCCGACGCTTGACTCACTTGCTTGTAAGACGAAATGACTCGTCGACGCGGTCGAAGAGGATTACCGGTCTCTTCGAAAACTTCTCGCTTCTCAACTGGTCGAGCGACGGCCTGAGCATTGCTCGCAACAGCGGCTGGCTGTGGCTTCGCTTGCTGAGCGGGCCGCTGAGTGCTTCGAGCAGACTGAGTTGGCATTGGCCGCCCACTACCAGTAGCTGCTGATCGTTGAGTAGTTCGCTGGACGCTTTGATTCGTACGAGCACGCGACTGAACCGCTCGCTGCACTGGTTGTTGAACTGCCCGATTGCTCTGAGTTGCCGGACGCTGTGTTGTGTTAGCGCGAGCTCGTTGCGACCGCTCGTACGAAATTTGATCAACCCGTCGTCGATCTGCTACGCGTTGTGTTTGCTGTGGAGGCTGCTCGACCTGCTGTCCCGGTGGAAGGAGATCGGCAGGATTAAAGTCGCCAGTGAAATTCCCCAGCGTTCCAAACTTTGGCAGATCGGTTTCCACGCCCGTGACCGCTGGAATCGGATTCGAATCAACCAACGCATTCGGGGCTTCTACCGGCTCAGCCGTAAACGGCGGTTGCTGCGAGCGAAGATTCGTCCGAGGGTCCGTGCTGCCCGTTGGAAGCCCAAACGGGTCATCGTCCGCAGGAGTATCGGCCGCTCCTCCTCCGGGCAGGTCGAAAATATCGCCCGTGCCGCCAGGGTTGTTTGTCGGCGCCGGATCGCTTTGCAGATTGAAGATGTCGTCAATGTCGGACGTGCCTGAATCCGCTGGCGGTGTCGTGCTTGGAGCTGGAGCATCCAATCCGGGAACGGATGAATCAAATCCATCCGTTGGAGGCAACGCATCTAGGCCGCTAGGCGAGGGCGCTGGATCAATTGCCGGTACTGTGTTGTCATCTGCACCAGGAACATCAGTTTCGGGCACAACCTGGAATGGACCGTTGGGATCCAGTTCGTCAGCGGCGCCGGGCACAGCATCGCCAGGCACGTCGCTGTTCGGTTCCGGGTCGAGTGGTCGATCCGACCGAGTTCGTGTTTCGAAACGAATTTCATCTCGAGCTTCGGGAACGCCATAGTCCGGCACGTTGACCTGTGACCGCTTCCTCTTATAGCCCTCATACGTCGTTGCGCCGGGCCAACGTCGCCAACTTGGACGATAGTGGCCATAGCGTTCCGGCGACGTAATGCACGTTCCGTCAACACAGCCGCCCGACCGATCCGCCGATGTTCCGGAAAGAAGTCGCTGCCCAACACCCGTGCTAGTCGCAGTAACGACCATGCCTACGGCTGCCGTGCCGATGGCAAACTTCGCCAATCGCTGAAGTCGCTCGAAGCTCAAGAGACTTCGCCTTCGGACTGGCTTGGCAATGGGATCGCCCAAAGCTGCGACCTGCGATGGAGCATGCGGACGTTCCAGATTGGAAGGGGTGAGCGTCATGATGGCACCTATAAGGGTTGTCTACTTTTGTTTCGAGTTTGGGAGCCGTTGGCATTTGGACGGCTCGTGATCAGCCGGCCAGTGAGGCAGCCTGCGGGAACAACAAAGTGCTCGTTAGCAGGCTGCTCGGAACTGTGCCGGCAACGTGATACCTAGGCGACGTTAGAAGCCTCGTTGGAATCCTTCTGGGAATCGTTGCAGCATCTGCATCGTCTGTCCGCCCAGCAGCGTGAATCCAATAATTCGTTCGAACGGTTGTGTCACGAACGAGATCATCGTGCTCCAGGCGATCAATCGATTCTCTGCGACGAACAGTCGGTCGCCAGGAAGCAACTGATAGTTAGTCGCCGTGTTCGCACCGCGTGTGATGGAATCCCAATCCACAGGCAGGATCTGGTCGCATCCAGCACCCGCCGGCGATGGTCGCGAGATCCACAGCTTCTTGCTGGAGACCTGTCCGATTCCGCCGATCTGCGAAATGGCGTCCAGGACGCATTCATTTCCGGTGACGGGGATCCGGAACACTTGGTCACCGGCACCACCACCCTCGACGATGATGTAGAAGTACTTGCTGTTGTAGACCAGGATGTCCAAGTTGACGCGTGGGTTCTCAAAGTAGTTCCCCAGCCGTTCTTCGACCGACTCGCGGGCTTGGTCCAGCGTCAGGCCAGCTACATAAACCCGACCGTACTGACCC
>CAYQMZ010001065.1:0-2331 GCA_964418725.1 uncultured Pirellulaceae bacterium | reverse complement strand
AACGTCGTGGAGCTCGCCAAAGGCAAAGCGCGAACAGTACAACTTGGTCACGAAGTGGCATCATGAACAAGTAGCCCACTTCCTCGGCCGACTCAAAGAAATCCGCGAGCCTGACGGAAATACCTTGCTGGACAATTCCATGATCCTCTATGGATCGAGCCTGTCTGACGGGCATGAGCATTCCGCGAAGAACTTACCGCTTGTGCTCGCTGGCGGCGGTGGCGGAGCCGTGAAATCTGGTCGTGAGCTCCGATTCAAACGCGATACGAGTATGTCGAAGTTACACCTTTCGATGCTGCGGCAATTGGATCCATCCGTCGATGAGTTTGCTGAAGCCGAGTCAGGTGTCAGCGAATTAGGTGCGTAAAAAAACGAATTCCGCCTAGTGACATTTACGGAGCGATTGCAAAGAATAGCCGCATGCTTGCTCTCGCTCATAACTCGACTGGCGTAGCCCAACTGTCCGCGGTTCGGTCCAACGTCTGGTTCGTGAAACTTATCATCGCGTTCTGTTGCTGGGGCACGCTATCTGGCAGCGTGAATGCTCACGGCCTCGCGATTGACGTGATACTTGCCGACGACCAGCTTCAACCATTCGAGATTCGCGGAGTACCAGTTTTTGCTCCAGCAGTGCTCGCATTTGACGACTCACGGCGGATCACTTCGGATAGTCCTGGAATTGGCGTTGCCAACGCAGCCAATGGAATACCGCCGAGCACTTTCTTGGGGTTAGACGTCGTCTCTGAACTTGGGTACTTCAATGGGACGAAGGTGTTGCCGACCGGCGCTCAGTTGGAAGTGGTATCCCCCTCTGGAGTCGAGTCCTATCTGATCGACTCGGCGTCAGAACCTCAGCACGGTATGACTTTCGGGAAGTACGACGGCAGTAGATTTTGGGAGGCACATGGACTGTTCAATCTGAATCCGATTACTGCAGATCCGGGAATTTACGGAGCGATGGTCCAGATCACGTCTCCTTCATACGAGACGTCGGATCCGTTTTTGCTGCCGCTGGTTTATGACCCAGCCAATAACTTTCGCACGAGCACCGTTGATTTGGCGATCGCGTTGCTGACGGAATCACTCACGGGAGAGTCCATATCGTTGGACCCGAACGACCTCAACGCGGATGGTGATGTCGACGTGAACGATGTGAACGGCCTGTGCATCGCGGTTGCCTCAGAGAGTCGTGCTGCAGCGCTAGGCAGTGAGGCATTCGCACGATTTGATGTCGACGTAGACGGTAGTCTGACGCAAGACGACGTGCAGCAGTGGCTGCTTGAGATGGGAGCGTTACCGGGGGACACCGATCTGAGCGGTACGGTTGAGTTCTCGGACTTCCTGCGGTTTGCCCGCAACTTTCAAGGCGAAGGGGAGGGCGACGTGATATGGTCCAATGGCGATTTTGACTGCGATGGCCAGATTGCGTTTCCTGACTTCCTGTTGCTTTCCGCGAACTTTGGGCAGTCGACCGCGGCGGCAGTTCATTCTGTTCCCGAGCCACATTGGCAGCTTGGGTTACTGTTGCCCGTCGTGACTCTTTTTCGACGACGCAGGCGATCGTCGAATTAGCTAGGCGAACTAGTTTACGAACTATTGATTGACACCGAATCGAAAAATCATTGAGAGACACCATGAAATCCTTTGCGTTAGTTGCATTCTTCTTACTGGCCGGGACTTGTGCGGCGCAGGAGACGTTCACTGCAGTATTGACCAGCGCGAAAGTCATCCGCGGTGGGGAATCCAGCTCCACAGATGCATCAATAGCAACGGCAGACTTCACACTCGAATTCGACGCCAGTGATCCGGCATCGACGCGACTCAACTACTCACTGACCGCACCCGATTTTGATTTCACGGGGGCTCGTACGCCGGAGCTTAGCGACGATGTGACGGCCGTGCACTTGCATACCCTGTTGGAATGTGCATCTCCAACATGTGTCGCTGGCGATACTGCCGGAACTCGCCACGTGCTGAACATCTTTGGTGCACCTCGTGAGGACGACGCTGATTTATTCGTCGACGGTGAGGCATCCACGATCCGCGGCACTTGGGACCCATCGGACGCGAACACGCTAACTCCGGCTCCGTCAGCGGATCCTAACGACCTCCTGACGGAACTGGCGTCGGATCAATTGTTCATCATGATCCACACTCGAGCCTTCCCAGCAGGTGCCGTCGGCGGCGTGCTGGTGCCAGAGCCAGCGTCCGGATTCTCGGCCATTTTGGCTGGTCTTGTTGTCGTTCACATTGTGCGTCGCCGATCGTCTAACGGAGCCTAATACTTGGCCAATTCGCAGCAGAATTCTACGGATGTTCCCGATTAAGCAG
>CAYQMZ010001064.1:0-2332 GCA_964418725.1 uncultured Pirellulaceae bacterium | reverse complement strand
ACGTATCTCAAGCAGTGCTCGATGCGGCGGTTTGCCGGGTAGCGAACGCACCAGAACTTTTCGCACGATGAACTGGTTCAGTGCCGAACATGTCTTCTCGACTTCAGGCAAACGGTCCGCGGGAACGATTAGGGTGCACTTGCCCACGGGCGAAAGCAGTTCGTTTGCGGAGGCCAATATTTCCTCAGTCGACAAGGTTGCGTCATGCCGCGCAAGCTGCCGGGAGCCAACCAGTTGGTGCCGCGCGTGTTGAAAGAACGGTGGATTGCAGGTGATTAGATCGTACGTGGCGTCTGCGTGGGAAACGCTTTTCTTTCGAGCCGCGAGCCATTCTTGAAAGCTGGAATGTACCAGGTGCACTCTGGTGGCCCACGGCGAATTACGTACGTTCTGATCGGCGTCGAGCATTGCGTCTGCGTCGATCTCAATTGCATCAATTTGCGCCGCCTCTTTTGAAGTTGCGGTTCGCTGGGCCAGCATCAGAGCGACCAAACCAGTGCCCGTGCCAATGTCGAGTAGACGACGACTGTTGCGGCAATCGCTCCAAGCACCGAGAAGAATTCCGTCAAAGCCGACTTTCATTGCGGCGTGAGTTTGACGGATCGAGAACTGCTTGAATCGAAAGGCGGAGGTCACGATCAACGCTCGCGATTCAACGTCCAGAGGCGACGAGCAACTAGCTGACGTCTACCGTGTTTTGCAGCTGAATATCTTTGCAAACGGCGCGAATGGCTTCTTGCGCCATTTGCTTTTCGTAGAACGAGCTGACCTTGCCACTGATGATCAGTGCATCGGTGGTCGCTTCAACGCGCAGATCTCGTAGTGTTGAGATTGGGCTTGAATCGAGTGCTTCTTGGGCTCTATCCAAAACGTTGGAAAGGCACATCATTGGGCATCCTACAACTTGCTCTAGGTCCGTGATTACGCTGCTGATGACGAAAGGAAGAGTAATTCTCTGAGTCAAAGTTTGCCAACAAAAGGCAATCAGTTGCACTGTTTGTCAGTCACCGAGGGATGCGTGGTGTGCGGAGAACCTGAATCGGAAAGTGACTCGGGTGTTGCACTTCAATTGTGGAAGATAATAACTCCATACTCTTCTCGCAACCGCACTCGGCGAAGAGAGACTAGGAGATTTTGCTGACGCTTTTTAGGTAGGCAATTACCTCGTTTGCCAACTCGTTTGGCGGCTTGTCACCACCGGCGAGTTCGAGCTGAGGATTCTCTGGCGCTTCATATGGATCGCTTATGCCAGTGAAGTTTTTAATTTCGCCTGACCGAGCTTTCTTATAGAGCCCCTTTGGGTCTCGTTGTTCACAAATCTCCAGCGGAGTATTCACGAATACTTCAATGAAGTCGTTGTCATGACCTGCTGAGACAATCTGTTTTCGAGCTGCGTCGCGATCGCGGCGATAAGGACTGACAAAGGCCGTAAGGACGATCAGCCCCGCGGAAACGAACAGCTGTCCAACGGCTCCAATCCGCCGAATGTTCTCTGTACGGTCTTCTGCGCCAAAGCTCAGGCCGAACCTTTTCGCATATTCTTCCCCATAAGTCGCGAGAATTTGGGGGCTAGCATTCAAGCCATGCCGCACGTTGTCCCCGTCCAGCAAATAGGTATTGGCACCTTGCTGATTGAGTTGGAAATCGACAGCGTTAGCGACGGTACTCTTTCCGCTGCCACTCAGACCGGTGAACCAGACAACACAACCAGATTGACCAAGCAGTTTTTCGCGGTTTTCCCTGGTAACGGAATGGTCGTGCCAAGTGATTTCAGTCATCAATCAGTTCCTACGTTCTTCAGCTGTATCTCGACGGGTGCAAAACGGATCGCGGAGAGTTGAACGTTGGTAGTCAACGCCAAGTGTGTCGCTTATCTGTTCTCTCTGTTTGGCGTGCTTGCTGCGAATTAGCGAATGTCGCCATTGTGCCATTGAACTGGCCACCCAGTTTAGTCTGGCTCGTGACGTAAAATGCGGATAGCCGAGGCGATCAACTATGTACGAACCAGCTGTCTGCTAAATCAGTGCGACCTAACGAACGCGGCATCGGAATCGGATCAGGCCACCCTCACCTGGTTCGATTGGATCTTTGATTTCCCATCGTAGGGTCAGGGATTCGGCGTCGTTTGCATCCGTTAGGAACTGACAGTCCTCACTGCACAGGTCCGAGTCGTCGATGAACTCTAGTCGAGTCGTGAGGTTGTCTACGACGGTTACGTTCCCGATCGTCTGGTATCCTACGTTGTCGAAGCGAAGAGTGAATTCGACTTCTTCCCCAGGCAAAGCGTCCGCTCTCGAGGCAGTCTTAATGACGCGAAGTTTGGCGGGTCCGT
>CAYQMZ010001063.1:781-2335 GCA_964418725.1 uncultured Pirellulaceae bacterium | reverse complement strand
GATCTACGGCGGTCGACTGCAATTTGCATTGAACAACAAGACACTTGCATTGTCGCTGCCTGCGTTCATCTTCGTTCTGGGACTTGGTGCGTGGATTGGATTGCCCACTGTCGCACGACCACTTGAAGCTGTTGCCGGTTGGGTGGGGGCCGACTTGAACGAAGTTCCCGGATACGTGCAAGCCAAACACATCTTTACAGGGTTAAAGTCGGACGACTGGATCGCATTGGACGAGGGCAGTTGGTTTTACATGCCCAGCTTGTACCCGGCCGCTAGTTTCAACCAGGCGATGGAGGTTCTGCAGACCCAGGACGCGATGCTTGTTCAGATTCCGGAAGTTGCCAATGTGCTGGGCAAAATCGGACGCGTTGAGTCGGCGCTCGACCCAGCTCCCGCCGCGATGGTCGAAACCTACATCATGTTGAAGCCCAAATCCGAATGGCGTGACGGCATGACGGAGCGTGGAATATGGGACGAAATCAACAAAGTGGCAACCATCACGGGCATCACTCCCGCTTCCCCACTGCAACCCATCGAAGGTCGAGTCGTGATGCTGCAAAGTGGTATCAAGGCATCGATGGCGATCCGTGTCTATGGTGACGATTTGTCGGGCTTGTCGAAAGCTTCGCTGGCGGTTGCGGAGCATTTGAAACAGCATCAACTTGTCAACGCAGGGACCGTTAACCCAGACATTGTGCTCGGCAAGCCGTACATCGAGTTCGAAGTCGATCGCAAAGAGTCAGCTCGTTACGGCATGACGACGATGATGGTCAACCAGATCGTTTCCGCTGGCCTTGGCGGCGTCGACGTTACCGAGACCGTTGAAGGACGAGAGCGCTATCCGATTCAAGTGCGCTACGAACGCGGCGTTCGCGAAGACTTTGACAATTTGGATTCGATCCCCGTCGTAACGCATTCCAAGGAAATCGTTCCGTTGGGAGAACTGGCCAAAATGACAACGACATGGGGGCCAGGAATGATCAACAGCGAGGATGCTCGCTTAGTCGCCAATGTCTCCTTTTCTCCCGCCGGGGCTGTCGGTGATTTAGAAACAGTCAACGCGATTATGGAATCGCTACGCACGGCGCGTACAAATGGCGACTTGCAATTCCCCGACGGGAACTTCGAACTAGAAGCGGTTGGTTCGTTTCAAAATCAGATCGAAGCCAATCGAAGACTGATGTGGATCATTCCTTGCGTTGTGCTCATCAATCTCTTGCTGCACTACCTACACTTCCGCAACTTCCCGCTCTCGTTGGTCGTGTTCTCAGGAATACCCTTCGCGGCAGCCGGCGGCATGATGGCGGCAGCGATTATGGACGTGCAAATGAATACTGCAATGTGGATTGGCTTCATTGCGCTGTTTGGCATTGCGGCAGATGATGGACTGGTCATCGCGACGTACATCAAGCAGCTGTTGGACAAGCGAACCGTTCACAGTGTTGAAGAATTGCGAGCCCTCATTTACGAAGCCGGTTTGAAGCGAGTTCGCCCGTGCTTGATGACGACCATCACCACACTGATGGCCCTCATCCCTGTCTTAATGTCCACCGG
>CAYQMZ010001063.1:0-771 GCA_964418725.1 uncultured Pirellulaceae bacterium | reverse complement strand
GAGTTTGGTGACTTCCTGGCTGGTTACGAAACTTGCCATGTGCATGGCGTGAATTCCGCATCAATGCGGGGCTTGAAGTGCTGCCTCCCCGCGTGTCGATGCCCAAACAAGCCGCCTAGCTATTACTCCGAATTCCAATGCGTCGCGGTCACATCAGTTCCTCGATCAATTTCACAACGCCAAACTGCTGATGTTCCTTTGCCTCCTCAAGCGGTGTTCTATTTCGTTTGATCGACCTCCGTTCCAAGAGCGGGCCGTACGCTCGGATTTCCGCTTCCACGATTTCAACTTCGCCGCAAATGCATGCTGTGAAGATATCGTGTTTGGCTCCGTGGGCGATCAGCAGTTCAACCTTCTCCCACGCATGGTGCTCGGCTGCTGTGTACAACGGGCTTTCCGCCGATGCCCAAGTATTTGGATTCGCCCCAGCCTGCAGAAGCAGTCGACAAGACTCTAGCGAGCCTTCCCAGGCAGCAATTACGAGAGGCGTCGTTAAACCCTTGTTTTCGTCGAGCGTCAACGCCTCTAGATTCGGCTCGAACTTGAGAAGTACCGAAAGCAACTTTTCTCTTCCAGCGAAACTACAGACATGCACGCCAGTAGTCTCATGCGTATAGCTTTCGATTGGAGATACTTGGAACGGATAGCCTCTGATGAACGAATGCACCAACTCGGGCGTCTTCTTGAGTAGGGCTTCGACCGCATCTGCATCTTCCTCGCACAATGCTTGCCAGTAGTCCGCATATAGCTGGTCCATGTCGTCTCCTTCTG
>CAYQMZ010001062.1:1921-2339 GCA_964418725.1 uncultured Pirellulaceae bacterium | reverse complement strand
GGAACAAACAGGCCCTTGCTTGCGTTCGAAATCGTTGGCTTAGATTACCGTTGCCTCGTTGCCGCAGGCTCGCTTTGAACAGCCGCTGCTTCGGATTTTCTACTGACACGTCGCCGCACTGGTTCGCGCCCGGCACAGGGCGTTGAAGACATTGACAGGACTTCGCATGAACAACAAGAGACAACTTGGCATTGAATCGATGGAGTGTCGAATCGCGCTCGACGCTTCCAATGTTTTTGGGGTTCCGTTTGAACCGTCTGAATTCGTAAGGGATAACGAGAACGGATCGGTGCAGTTTGCTTCGCTACGAGTTGGCGAGATCTTCGATTTCCAAAACCCAGGCGGTGCTCAGGTGCTAGACGATACGGATGTCGTCATGGTCGCTGGGCATGAGTTAAGTATGGGGCGTGTCAAAGCC
>CAYQMZ010001062.1:0-1911 GCA_964418725.1 uncultured Pirellulaceae bacterium | reverse complement strand
TGCACGGCTTTGCTAACTCGATTGGAACGGATCTATTTATCGAAACGCTAGACCTGAGGAATTCGACATGGGGATCGGGGTCTGGTTCCACGTCGCAGCGTTTCGAGGATTACATGGAGGCTGAAATCGAAGCCTTCGAGCCCTGTGACGGATTGCAGTTCTCGCAGGCGGTACGTTTCGACTTGCCTGGGGAGGGTGGGGAACTCTTCACCGGAGGTTTCCTGGATATTCGAGAGGATGGTACGGGAGGACTTCTGCGAGGCGGCGACATCGTTGAGGTGGTCGAGAGCTACGACATATCGGTGAACTTGGTGAGAACCGAATTGACAGTCAACGCAATGTTCGGGGAGTTCGCGTTCACCGTGAACGCTGATAAGTCGTTGACGGATGAGTTCGGTCGCGTTTGGAATCCATCCGAAGACTACTCGATTGTCGATCCAACTGGAGTGGATTCAGTGCTAGGTGATATTGATGCAAACGGAACAGTGGACTTTGCAGACTTCCTGATTTTGTCGTCCGAGTTTGGTTCGGAGAGTGAGCAAAGCGATCTGGATGGCAGCGGTATGGTCGACTTTGCAGACTTTCTGATTCTGTCAGCGAATTATCAAACTGTTGGGACCTAGTGCCACGTCGGTTTTCATGCTTGGAAGCTGTTCGTTGTTTAGCGTCCAGAAATGGCTCCCGTCCACGCCAAGTCTCAGGTCTGATTTGCCCTCATAGCGACAGCTAACATCCATGTTTTGGATAGACTCTCGTATTCGATTATGATGGGGCGTCCCACCACGTATCTCTACGACGAGTTCATGCGATGTCAAAGGCCCACGCCAGACGAGCATTTTTAAAAGCTGCCGGTGTCACCATTGCGCTTCCGACATTTGCATCGGCTGCCCGTCCTGGGGATGCAAATAATCGCCAGTCAGTCACCAACGCAAACGCCAAACGAATGGTTTGCATTGGCAATGAATTTGGGATGCACCCGGATTCTTTTTGGCCCGAGCGTGACGGTAAAGACTACGAACTGACGAAGCTCTTGCAGCCACTGGCCGACCAACGTGAAAAGTTCACTCTGTTTTCACATTTGGATCACGGCCTAAAGGGTGGCCACTTCGCCATCCACGCCTTTCTAACGGGGGTGAAAGCTGTTGAGGCTAAAGCGATGCCTGACGCTGGCATTAGCATCGACCAGTTGGCGGCTGAGTCGGTTGGCTCGCAGACTCGATTTCCGTCGCTAACGATTGGAAGCGAAGACGGACTGCATGGAGGCTGTCGTATGAGCTGGACTCGGTCAGGTACCCGCGTGCCGCCGATTGCTGGCCCGCGTGAACTCTTCCGCTTGCTATTCATCAACGACGGCGACGAGGCAAAGAAGCAGACGCTGGATCGTCTTGCGGTTCAGGGATCAATCTTGGATTCCGTGTTGGGGGACGCAAAGTCGATGTCCCGAAGGCTGAATGTGGTCGACCAGCGAAAGCTTGATGAGTTTTTGTCTTCGATTCGAGACGTCGAACGCAAGCTGGATCTAGATCGACAATGGAACCGAGTCCCCAAGCCGTCGGCTCCGATCGATCGCCCAACGGATGAAGGCTTGGCCAAAGATCTCCCGAAGCTCTACGATTTGATCGCGCTCGCATTGCAAACCGATTCGACTCGAATCGCAACGCTGGAGATCGGCGGGAGCTTTGCTGCTCGAGACATCGGTATCAACAAGGGATACCACAGCCTTTCCCATCACGGTCAACAGCCCGACAAAATCGAGCTGCTAGTTCAAATCGAGGAGTATCAGATGCAGCAATACGCTCGATTCTTGAAACGGCTTGCTGCGATTCAACTGCCGGAGTCGGACAAGACGTTGTTGGATCAAACTATGGTGTTGCATGGAAGTGGAATGGGCAACGCGAACTCGCATACGAA
>CAYQMZ010001061.1:1698-2343 GCA_964418725.1 uncultured Pirellulaceae bacterium | reverse complement strand
TCATTCTGCCATTCGGGATCGTGCTTCCAACGGTCTCCGGGCCAACCAAATTTCTCGAACAAATCGGGAAGTTCCTCACCAAGATACAGCGAGCCATACTGCGGCTTCCGCGAGTTGAGCGTACCATCAGCCTCTCGTTCGACATAAACGAACCAGCTGTCCGTGTAGGTGAAGCTGATCTTGTCCGTTGGAATCTTCGACAGCGGAATACGGATCGAATTTGGACAAATTCCCTAACAGATCTCCGAGTCTCCCAGGACCGCATAGGTGGGCCTTGAGCGTTCCGGAACGCCGCCTTTTCCCACAAACTGCTGATACATCTTGGCTTCGTAACGCAAGCGTTGCTGGAAGTAGAATGCGGAGCGAAATCGATGACTGGCTTCCGGTGGGAAGTCGAGTTGGGCGATCACTCGCTTGCGCTCCATGTCATCAAGATCCGTCAACGACAGAAACGGCTGATCATGAAAGTAGTGCGTCACGAACTGCGGAAGCGAGTGGTCTAAATCATTCATTCAATGCGAAATCCGCGAACACCAGTTCCCGCTCGAACTTACCAACGGCCAATGACAATCTCGTACACGATCAAGAGCACACAAAAGACCACCGCACCAATTCCGATCCGCTTTGCGATAAGACGTTGCCGTT
>CAYQMZ010001061.1:0-1688 GCA_964418725.1 uncultured Pirellulaceae bacterium | reverse complement strand
CCAGTTCCCGCTCGAACTTACCAACGGCCAATGACAATCTCGTACACGATCAAGGCCCCGACCAAGAGCACACAAAAGACCACCGCACCAATTCCGATCCGCGTTGCGATAAGACGTTGCCGTTCTTCTTCGACAATGTCGAGTTCGATGCCACGATTGTTCTGCCGAATGCTGTTTCGGCAAGCCATGCAAACGGGAAAAAGCGTCGTCGTGAACGTGTCGTCCGTCAATTCTAGTGCTTCATCGGGTCCGGCAAGCCACTCTTCGAATTCCATATTGAAGGTGAACTTATCCTTTTCACCAAGTGGATCAGCACAATAGTGACACGTTTCAGGGAACGTGAAGTACAGCGGAACACAATTGGCTGCCCGCCATGCCTCGTCGCACGATTCGCAATAGTGCGTCGGCGATTCTCTCGAACAATGGTCGCCGCCGTAAACGCATCGCATCGGAATCTGGTAACAATTCGGATATCCATATAGAACCGGAGTCGACGTTGCTTGTCGGCACGTCGGGCACTGCCCCGGATGCAAAACTTCGTCTTTCGGTTCGTGTGTCATGTGGGGCGGAATGTTCGATTTGCCGTTTTGGATGTCGCCAGACTATCCAAATTAGAAGCGGCATCATCGTTCCGCAAGCTACTCCGTCTCGTTCGTCACCTTTAGCTTGCTTCGTCGAAAATCCTGAGTCCGAATTCGAATCTGATTCGTTATGGATACGGAAGCAACCGAATATGGACCAACGTATGCATTTCGAAAAATTAGCCGCCAGAAGACTGACCGCCACAATTCCCTTCGCTCCACTGCTGGATGGTGCCCACGTGAGCCAGATAGGCGACTTTAACGGCGATGGGTTCGATGACGTGGTTACCACGAAAACGACGCACGCGACATTGCACCTGGGTTCACCCAATGGACTTTCGCAACGAGGGGACGGGTTCCTCAGCCTTCAGAATTTGCAAAACGCCCCTTTTGATGAGCTCTGGCTGTTCGAACCTGAACGCACCGGGTTATTGGAAGCCCCCCAAGCATTCGCCAGCGAACAGGCCGGCGTGGTACTTATCGACTATGAAGGAATCTTATCGGAGTGGCGTCCAGGCACGGCTGGCGTATATGAAGAAGACGGCCAGTTGTTCGTCCAAGAGAGCGACTCGTTCAACGCGGTTTGGGGCGAGCCTCCAAACGTGGTCGTCAGCTCAGATTTCGATGGCGATGGGATCGATGACACGCTGCTCGAAACGGGTGTCGACTATTCCGGAATCGATTCGATCTTCGGCGACATCAATGACGATGGAGCCGTTGGATTCGCCGACTTCTTGATCCTGTCGAACAACTACTTGGAAGTTGGGGAAGGGTTGGCAAGTGATCTCGACAACGACGGCATGGTTGGGTTCTCAGACTTCCTACTGCTCGCCAGCGTGTTTGCTTAGACATTGGCGAACAGGGTGATTGCATTGCATCTTCTTACCATAACTAACAATCGGGCACCGTCGACGCTGGTCACTTTTCCAGCCGGTCGGGGATTGGTGCCACGCTTGGCCCCATCTACTTCGACTCCAGTACCGATGACCAGGTCTTCGGCCAGCTCGAGCTATACCGCGTTTCAGCCGGATCCGAAATGGAAGGCGCCGTCATCAACTTGTTCGACAAATCCGAACAAGCTCCGGAAGAACTAGGCATGTCGATCGT
>CAYQMZ010001060.1:0-2343 GCA_964418725.1 uncultured Pirellulaceae bacterium | reverse complement strand
CACAGCAACAGCAATCGCCACACGTGGCCTGAACGTGAGCGATACTTCGAGCGAGCAAGCCGCAAGGGACACCTCAACTAGCGCTCGTAGATTGGCAGAAAACGGTATTCCAACGCCAACGACAGAAGCGCCATCGACGTTCCGTAGGCCTTTCCATATGTCGCGTCGACGCTACCATCAGCTCGCTGCATCGTTCGGATCAACTGGTTGTTCTGTTCCTTCCATCGCTTCCACTTGTCGAAGTCCCCCTGAAACAAAGCCTGCGCCATGTAGTATCGGAAGTAACTTGGATGCGACGATGCCTTGTGTTCGATGCGAGTGCCAATGTAGTTCTTGGTGGAATCGAACTCGGTCCAGCCTTTCCTTTTGCCAATGCAATACACGAGCGTTGCAATGGCGGAGCGGTTCATCGAGTCGCTAAATCCACCCATGCTGCTCGAATAATCAACCGAGCCATCCGAGCGGGTCCGGGCTTTGAAGTAGTTGAGTGCGTTGTCGATCACCTTATCCGGTACTTCAATCCCGGCATTCCTGGCGGCCAAGAGTCCCATTAGAACGGCACCAGAAACAGACGTGTCAGCGTCCGACGCATTGGGCGAATAACGCCAGCCCCCCAAACCGTTCTTCTTTTGAGCCGTCATCGCGCAGCGTACTGCCAACTCAAGCGCTTTCCCAACGGTGCGCTCACGAGCCTCAAGATTCTCGTCGCCCCACAGAAGCGTCTCATCAAGTGAACCGTAAGCCTCGGACATTGCCAGCATCGCAAAACCGTGATGGTACATGCTGCCACCCAAGTAGCCGGTTTTCAGATTTTGCTGTTCCACCACATGCCGGACAGCCCGCCGGATGTTCTGGCTGTAGCGGCCAAAATTCGGATCTTCACCGTGTGCGAGGAAGGCCATGATGCACAGCCCCGTGATACCTTCGCCCTTTTGCTCTCCGTACCAACTGCCGTCCTTCTTCTGCACACTGCTGAGAAACTGCAATCCGCGTTCATAGATCTGTTCGACTTCGGGTGGCACCTTGTCGCCATAACGAATCGAGGGCCCAAATGCTGGAGCCTGCCCCATACCGACCGAAGCCGCAACCAACAGCAGGGCAAGCGTCTTGTAGCAGTCGAAAAGCGTCACGAGTGTTCTCATCTATTGGTCTCATCCGGCTGACAAACTCAGTCAGCGGTTCGTTACTACTTTTCCAATTCGCCGAAATAGACGTCCAGGCCAACGCGATATTCTGCCGGGTAGCCCGCTCCAACAGCACCAGTCGCCTGCTCGGTAACGCGTTCGACAGACTGAGAGTTTGCTTCATCGCCGCGGCCAAGTAGGGCCAGCGCAGATTCCTCCGTATCGCCTTCTCCGCCACCGTTCGGATTCTTACCGCTGCTTCCCTTGGACTGTTTCTTCGGAGGCTGCTTACGCTGCACCTGCAGTAGCATTTCGATGATTTCAGTCTCAGTGGCAATCGTCGGCGATCCGGTATTGGGTTGAGCCAGTAGCTCTTCGACCTCTCCCATGACCGCACTGACCTGCAGCAGTAACTCCTTTTCCTTCGGGAACGAAAGTCCCTTTTCCGCCTCTAAGTCTTTGATGGACTGGACCGCATCGCGGGCCATCTCGTTCAGCCCTTGCTGCGTCTTCGCCAGCGAATCAGCACGCTCGTTGTATTTTTCGATTTCGACTGCAGCACGCATCTGTTCAGCCGCACGAGTTTCATCACGCAATCCGATTTCGCGTTCCAAGATTTTCATTACGTCCAACACAATTGAAGGCGACAAACTGCCACCCTTGGAGCCCGGTGCCGAGCCCCCGTTCGGTCATCCAGGTCCGACGAGCTGCTCAGCCCATCGATCAAATGTGTCCGCCCAGTATTCGGCATGAGCAATCGATTGGCCATGCATGTTGTCCGTCACCAAGTCCGATACACGCTCTAGCCCAGATGAGACCTGCACTTTATTCATTTCAACAATGACCGTTCGGAACTTCCCCTGTTGGACTCGGCTGTAGTATGCCTCCAAATCCGTCTTGATCGTCCCTAGGTTTTGACTTTCCGCTTGCTCGCGTTCGGCAACTTCGACAGAACTGCCGTTGGCTTTCTCATCCAACTGCGATGGCCGCTTGCCAAATTTCTCCGCCAGCGATGCGTTCAGGTCGTCTGCAACTTCTAACTGCCGGCGTGAAGCAGCCTTTAGCCTTTTGACAAATGTGCTGCCCTCGAGGTTGTCCAGAATCCGCTGCAGCTCTTCGGCTATCTTCGTGAATTCTTCCAGTAGGTTTTCCTGTTCCTCGATTGCTTTGTCTAACTCTTCCTCAAGAAAGGTTCCATGCCACCAAGCCATAGTAGGCA
>CAYQMZ010001059.1:1310-2363 GCA_964418725.1 uncultured Pirellulaceae bacterium | reverse complement strand
CATTAAGAGTATCCAGCTACGCCACGGTCGGTTTATCACATCGCCCGACGTTCACAATACTGCAAACGTCGCTGTGCTCGGTGCTGGAGCTGCGCAGCGTCTGTTTCAGTTTCGTGATCCAATCGGTCAGCCAGTGCATCTCGGCGAAGACGTCTATCGAGTGATCGGCGTGCTTTCCAGCCAAGGCAGCGGCAACGCGACGCCCGGAGCCGTGGGCCAGCAGGACATGAACGACGACCTCTACATTCCCTTGTCCTGTGCCCGCAGCCGGTTCGGCGAAGTGCAGCAGATCAGCAGTGCCGGTAGTCGAAGTTTCGAACGCACGCAGTTGAACGAGATCACGTTGCAGATTGCCGATTCTCGACAGGTCAGCCAGACGGCCGGCATGGTCCGTGTCTTGCTGGAACAAACGCATCCAAACCAAGACGACTTTCGCCTAGTGATTCCATTGGAACTGCTAAAGCGTGCTCAGGAAGAAAAGCGCATCTGGAACTTAGTACTTGGCTGTATCGCCGGCATTTCATTGCTGGTCGGTGGTATTGGCATCATGAACATCATGTTGGCCAGTGTTACGGAACGCACGCGTGAAATTGGTGTCCGGCGTGCCTTGGGGGCGAAACGCTGGGACATTACGTTCCAATTCCTGGTTGAAACGGTCCTGCTGTCGGCGACTGGTGGCGTTTTAGGCGTCGTTATGGGGATTGTGATCCCGTGGATCGTTAGTAACTTCTCGAATATTGAAACGATCGTGCAATGGTGGTCGGTAGCATTGGCATTCAGTATTTCCGTAGGCATCGGAATCATCTTTGGGCTCTATCCTGCTCGCCGTGCGGCGATGATGGATCCGATTGAAGCGTTACGACACGAGTAACCAAGTGGCAAAGCACCCCAGTCTCCTCCCAACCAATTTGCTTGCTAAGCCAGCCCTCCCACAGAGTCAGTCATGCTGAAGACTTTCCTGCCTCCGTTCTGTTTGCTGTTAGCACTGGCTCTGGCGATTACAGGGTTTTCGATGATTGCCTTCGGCGGCCCCGAGGCAAGTATCTCACTACA
>CAYQMZ010001059.1:0-1300 GCA_964418725.1 uncultured Pirellulaceae bacterium | reverse complement strand
ACCACCAATACGCTCGAGCAAGATTTGCAGCAGCGTCAAACCTCGCGGATGGTAATGATCGGTCTTTTGTTCGCGGGAAGTGGTGCGATGACGCTCGTTGCGTTTGGAGCGATGAGCGGCCCCTCGCGAAATCGTAAGTAGCCTTAGACGCGTTACAGCCGTCTCTTTGGACGAACGATCGCGTACCGAATCGCTCGATTCTGCTGCTTCATGCGCGTTTTCAACGTCGAACAAATCTGTGTGCCCTGCTTGAAATATCTTTTCAAGCGACTGCAACGACAGCAACGCATCGGCGGATCATCACTTCATGAAGCGCAACGTATTTCTCACGATCGTGTTCTTGTGCCTGTTCGGCGTAGTCCTCTCCACTGGATGCACTCGAGGACACTACCGACTGCGCGCCGACGCCGACGCGTATGCGCGATTGATCGAAAAGTCGCAGAGCAAACCTTGGCAGATTCCGGGTGCCTACAGCGTATATCCATCACCCGAGTCGCGTCTGCACGATCCAACATGTGTCAATGATCCTCGTTTGCCCGAACCATCACCTCAACTGTACGAGTACGAATTGCCCGAGTTGCCAGAGCGTGACTTGGCTCGATTTCGCCCCAATGACCCGTTGGATGAACTGCTAGAGATCGATGCTCCAGCCTCAGCCGATCCGGTCGAGCCCGACACGTCGAACAGCTATTCGAACGACGTTTCCATGGAGTACACCGCAAGCCTTGCCCCAGAGCCCACGATCACGGCTGGTGCGTCAGTCAACGAGACAACGAATTCAACGAACGGAGGCTCGTCGGACAGTCCGTTCAAATCGGTGTCCTACGAACAACGACTTCTGCAACACACACGAGTTGCACGTACGCAAGACGAGCCACCACCGAGACCAGTCCCGTCGGCAACACTGCCGTCTAATCCGTTGCCGGCCAGTCCGCTGCCCGAGGCGTCTGATTCTGACTTGCAACCCGCGGCTGAGCAGCCAGAAGCGAGCGATGCAGTGGGCGACTCGGAAGACGAAGCGATCGCCGGCCTTGAGACTGAGCAAAACGATATCCAATCCAAGCAAGTGGCATTGCCGACATCGTACTGGGAGCCGATTCCTGACGAATGCCTAGCCCGCATGTTCGAGTTCGACAGCGTGCGTGACGAGTACAAGGAGACGTATGGCAAAAAGCCTGGCGATTCGCAATTGGATGACTCTCCCAAACTAGCACTAGAGGACATCATTGACCTCACAATGCTGAACAGTCGCGAGCTGCAGACACAAAAGGAAAATCTGTATCGCGTCGCATTGGCTTTG
>CAYQMZ010001058.1:285-2387 GCA_964418725.1 uncultured Pirellulaceae bacterium | reverse complement strand
TCCCAGTCGTTGAACAGCGTTCTCCTCAGATGATCGTCCGTCGTACTCGCGAGCAATTTCCGAATAGCCTTGGCATGGTAATCGCGGCGGGAAGTTTGCAGTTGCGAAATCGCATCGGCTGCAGCGACGTCAGATGCCATACAGCTTAGCCAATCGGCATCGTCACGGTTTTCCTGCGTGGCAGAGTGAGCGATGGAATGGAAGTATGCTCGGCGGTCTGACGGCGATTCCGGTAAGTTGCTTGCGAGGCGAAGTGCCGGATGTGCTTCGGGATCAACTGTCAAAATGCTTGTTAGAAGTTCGATGAGTTCAGTCCCACCAAGGGCAACATCCGAGAATTCGATGACTGGCCGCCATGCTCCACGTGATTTCATCCAAGAGAAGCGTGCCGACGAATTCACATCGGCGTGAGACAATGTGCGAAAGAGCCCGAGTGCAGCAAGGTAGCCAAGCGGCTTGCTGCCATCAATTCCGCTGATAACGAGTTGCGCCGCCTGTCGAGATGACTGACCAGCGATACTTTTTGCAGCGGCCGGAAAAGACAATTCGGAAACGTCACCACAGTTTGGATTGGCACTAGCGCACCAATCCGCAAGTCGCAAAATCGTTTGCAACCAAGCCGCTCCCCACCATCCGAATCGACGAGTGCATTGCCAGAACCGTTCCGCAACACCGGAATCGAGCTGCCATGCAGGTGTCCAGCTTGAACGTTCGTCTTCGGTAACAGGTTGGACGCCAAGATCGGTTGATGTAAAACCGGGCGGCGAGGCATCATCCCAGACCGGTGAAAACGGACAACCATAGCCATGGTGCGAGGTGAGAAGATGTTGCGTCAGAGGTAGATCAACATCGTCATCCAAATCGAATCGGTCGAGCAAATCCAGCGACAACATTTCGTGGCGAAATCCAGCCGGCAATTCGCTTGAACGGTTTCCACCTCGCTTGTCTGACTTCGCCCACAGCGTCCGCTGCATATATGCGATGCTCAGAGGTTTATCTAGCAACATCGCCTGAAATCGAGGGTCTGCTTTGCCGATGTCGTGAAGAATCGCTGCTGCCGAAAGGCTTGGCGCGAAGTCTCCCACTTCCAAGTGTTCGGCAAGACGTTTCGCTTCATGCGCGACATCCGCCAAGTGTTGAAGCAACGAGAGCTTCGTTGTTTCAAGCATCGAATCATCGTCATCGAAGCTGGCAAGCGGGAGCTTTGGGATTCCGCCGATTTCGTCTTCGTGAATTCGAGTGCTCCACGCCACACCGCCAGCATAGGATTCGAGTTTTTGAAAACCCTTGAGCAGCCGATCGAGTCGATAGGGTAAAGCATCGGCGGATTCTTCTAGTTCGTTTCGTATCGAACAAGGGTCAAGGCCTGAATCATGAGTTTGCGATTCGTACAGCGACGAGAGAATTGCATCGAAAAGCGGCTTAGAGTCTTCGTTTGTAGCATCCGCCAGCTTCCTGTGAACGCGAAGAATACTTCTTGCCCGACTTTGGCCAAATGCCTCGTCCGCAACATCAATTCTCGCTACTGGATTCTCAGATGCTGTGCCGTTTTCATCTTCAGCACCGGAACTTTCCTTGGAACCATGCAAAGGATCACTCGGAGCATTCGGAACGAAGCCAAGCACTGACCATCCACCGAATTCCGCGGGAATCACTATCGTGTCATCTCGCTTCAGCCGTTTTAGCGACCGTTGGTCCACAAGGAAACTTGGTTTTCGATCTCGCTTGTCGTGCCCCT
Source organism: uncultured Pirellulaceae bacterium (assembly GCA_964418725.1). Lineage (GTDB taxonomy): Bacteria > Planctomycetota > Planctomycetia > Pirellulales > Pirellulaceae > CAYNJG01. The sequence goes on along the minus strand of CAYQMZ010001058.1, from coordinate 649 downwards.
TGCTCTTCGTCCTGCTCCCTCGCCAAACGAGTGCTCTTGGTTGCGTGGATGCATCGGAAGGGCCCGTTGCACGCAAGTCATCATCAATCGTGTCATCAGTCGCCTCAGTCTCGCCAAGTACATCGCTTGTCAAGTCATCCGGCGTTTTGCCCTTCAGCCACTCTTTGAATAGCCACAAAGGGACACTAATTAGTTCTGCTGCCGTCGGCGGACACACGGCGACTGTTCGCGTCCAGTACAACAAAACGCAGGTGTTGCCAGGTGAAACTTTCGCCTCGAGCGGGTATGCGACCGAATTCGGACAGCGCGAAACCGCCGATCGTGTCGAAGTCACCGTCTTCCGGAAGGCCAAACTGAAATTGCT
>CAYQMZ010001058.1:0-275 GCA_964418725.1 uncultured Pirellulaceae bacterium | reverse complement strand
AGTCAAGGTTCAGATCGGCACGCCAACAGACCCGAACTTCCGCCACCTGAGACTCCACGCCGTGAAGATACGACGCAACGTTTGGTTCCAAAGTAGGCCGCGGATTGGTTTGGCAAAGCATGTCCAAATGAGCCGGCATCAATACCGGCGCGTCCGGCGCCGGTGCCTGGAGAGTTTCTTTTGATGGGTTGTCTGCAAGCAGTTGATCAAGAGCGTGAATTCCGAAGTCCACCACCTTGGAGGCCGCAGCGCATCCGTCGGTCGTGGTGCTGTCC
>CAYQMZ010001057.1:0-2393 GCA_964418725.1 uncultured Pirellulaceae bacterium | reverse complement strand
GATATGTCGTTTAACACTACTGCGGTGGGGGTGTGAGGCGGAAGGGGCACGGTGTTTCTCCGGTGTTGCAAAATCTTTTCGCTCTTACTTCGGATCGAAAAACTGTGTTGGGGGGCCAACTGAGGGCTACGCGGTGAGCCCCCTATGGTAGGAGACGGATTTTGATCGACACTTCCTTTGAAAAAAACCTCTCACACAATTATTTTGTGGATATTCCACCCACCCATAAAGCCTAGATGATCCAAACACCAAATTAGCTGAACACGAACACACAATACGCAGAGAAACACCTACCAAGAATTTCGCCAAGGGCCCACACCCTTTGTTCCAGCGACCTACATCGGTCTCGACAAAACTCAAACAGATGCCGTAACCACTTTCATCGGTGGCCATCATCGAAGCGAAAGACACTTGCTTCAAACGCATAGCGCGTTAACTCGTGCGTCGTCTTAAAGCCAAGTTTGTATTTGACCTTGTCGCGATACGTTTCTATCGTCTTTACGCTAAGGTCGAGATGTGCCGCGATTTCTCTCGGTGGCTTTCCCTGGCCCAGTAAATAGAACACCTCCAGCTCGCGCCGAGTAAGATCTGCAATTGGGTTGTGGGGCCCCGAGTATGAACCGGCAAGAAGGCGATTTTGAACTTGTTGACTCACGTATACGTCCCCCGCAGACACTAGCCGAATGGCCTCTGACAGACTGGCGAGCGAGCTGGATGGATTGATGAATCCGTTTGCACCTGCCATTAGGCAGCGTTGGGCGCATACGGTTTCGGCTTGATGTGATACAGCCAGCATTCCGATTGTCGGACAAGACTTTCGCACTCGTTCCATGAACTGAAAAGTAAACTTTTGACGCACAATCAGGTCTACAATCAGGAGGCCAGCATTCTCGGCAGCCTCAATAGCTTCTTGCTCCTCTCTTGCGGCTACCAACTTCATACCGGGCAGCTCGGTACTGCAATAACGCTTGATGCCGTAAACAAGAAACTGATCCTCTGAATAAATGACGCCATTCGTTTCAGGAATCTCCGGTGCGTAATTGCTCATGATTGCGCGACCTCAGTAAGGCTAATCCCAACTTCCTCAGGCAACGATTTTGCAACGGGACTCAAGTTAGTAGCTCTTTCATTAGATCGAGACCACGCCTACATACTATGTGGAACCTGCGTGTGACATGATCGTTGTCATTTCATCTATTTCGCAACCTTCCGTGCGATACAGCCGTACTGAATTCCGGTCAACAACACACTATTACGGTCCGCAATAGACTCTCGAGCTATCAATCCAATCGCCTCGTCGATTGCCGGCTCGGTCTGCGACAAATACCCGTGTCGCGTCAGCCCCCGCACCAAATGTGCACAGTGTGGAGGTTCCTGAAAAATTCGCGTAGGGTCGACGGCGAGCCTTACGTCGTACATCCTCGCTTCGATCCTGTCGAAGCCGCGCTCGCCGAAAAAGAGCCGATCGACCATCTCTGACACCAGATCGTTGGTATGCACATCATTTAGCAACACCGGTGACGTATTTCGAATTCGGCGCACCACGCGTCGAATCTTCGACATCATGGGTGGTTAGCACCGGCGCAAGAATTCCACGTACGCATTCTGATTCTTCACCGTGTCCGACGATGGGTGCAATTCGTCAAGATACCGCGTCAAGACGTGAGCTTCAGAACCCAGGTCCGCAAGCTCTTGATCAATCTGAACCTTGGGGGCAACTGCGTACTCCATATCGTTGGACGGATGCCAGCGATCGTTTGGTACCAGATAGACAGGTTCAGAATGTTCCTGATTCAAAGAGGCGGCGACGGACACCGGATTAATGGGTTGGCTATGAAGATAGAACACGAAACCATTTGGTTTCAAGACTCGATGAATCTCTCGCGACACAACCGGCAGGCTACGGTACGAATAGCGATCTAGGCACGAATCCGCGATAACGATGTCCTTCGAACCATCCTCGACCGCCTGCATATCTTCGACCGACATGTGCTCTACGGCTGGCTCAACGCAGCGTGACCGCGACGCTTCAACGACTCGCCGCCGACTATCAATCTGCTGTAGCGAATTTCCCGGCCACAGTTGCTGAATCAGTGGCGCAAGCGAACTCCTAATCCCGCAGTCAAAATGCAGAATACTCGGAGACGCAGCGAATTCGGCTTGATGATTCAGATGCTTCAGAACTTCATAGGAATGAGCCCAGAAGTAGGCACGAGGTAGATCCGCCAAATAGATCGATGACTCAGCCGAGGTTACATTCAAAGTGAAACTCCCGATGCATACTGAAGACCCAACATGCACTTCTCAATGGCAACTTGGTGACAGCTCGCGTCCTAACGCGCTGTCATCAACGAATCCATGTCGATGACTCCCGCCCCCATAGCCTCAACCAA
>CAYQMZ010001056.1:0-2395 GCA_964418725.1 uncultured Pirellulaceae bacterium | reverse complement strand
CATTACGGCTTCTATCCATCAAACGGTAACATCCGACTGACGAATTTCGACGGCCCCTCCGTCTACTCCTGGAACATCGTTCACAACAAGAAGTCTGGCCACTATCGACCAGGCGAGTGGAACGAACTGAAGGTCCGCGTCGAAGAGAAACTAATCGTTGGATACGTCAATGGACAAGAGGTAGTTAGAACCGAAAGCGTGAAGCAACCTCTCGGACGGGTAGGGCTATGCACATTCCGTGGTACCGAGGCAGAATTTAAGCACTTTCGAATCGGTGCTACGGTCGAAAGCACTGTACCGTCCGACGAAAAAATCGCCGAACTCTCGGAACAACTCGCGACGCTCAATGACCGCTCTCAACTGCTGGACATTGATCTGATCGGACAGTCAAACGAATTGCCTTCACGGCTGAAGATCTTGGAAGATCGAGCCAAGGCACTTGAGAAGCAAGCGGAGACACTTCGCAAACTGAGTGAAGACATCCACACAGCCGCGATCTGCAACGAACTCCGTACCCTGACCAAAACTGAACAAGACGAAAACATCGACTTACTGCGAGGGGCATTGCTGATTTCGAAACTGGACAACCCCGATCTCGACATCGACGCGTACCTAGACCAGTTGGGAACCATGGCCGATCGAGTCAAAACCAGTTTCACTTCGGAAATGAACGCTTCTGACAGACTACGCAAACTGGATCAATTCCTGTTCCAAGACAACGGATTCCACGGCAGTCGAGCGGAGTACTACCTGCCTGAGAACAGCTACATCGACCGCGTAATCGATGACCGAGAGGGAATCCCAATTGCGTTGAGCGTAGTTTACATTTCGCTGGCATCTCGACTGGGTCTTGATGTCGTTGGAGTAGGTCTGCCCGGTCACTTTATGGTCCGCCACGAACCCGAGGGTGCTGAAAAAGCGACTAGCCACCAGCTCGTGGACGTTTTCAATCGTGGACAATACTTAACAAAGGATGAAGCAACTCGCTTGGTTGTTCGCCTAACTGGTCGCCCCGTCCGGAAAGCGGCATTTGAAACTGCGACGAATCGATCCATACTGGTTCGTATGTTGGTCAACCTGCTGGATCCTCAGGGAAATCACAAACCAGACAACCCGGCGGCCCGACTACGGTACCTGGAGGGATTGGTGACGCTCGAACCCACGTCCGTCCAATGGCGTGGCATGCGAGGAATATCGCGTCACCAGATGGGAAGAAAAGTGGCCGCGTTAGATGACCTCGACTGGATCCTTGAACAAATGCCAGATGGCATCAACATCAACGAAGTCCAAAAAATGCGAGCGGCATTTGCCGAATAACCAATTCAGATCTGAGTAATCTAATCATGGCCGATAGTAAGAACGATTTCCAACAAGCCAGTGAAGAAGCTCGCGACTCGATCGTGACTGAGTTTATCTACTTCCTTCGCGAGAATAAGAAGTGGTGGCTGACTCCGATCATCGTGGTTCTGGCCCTGGTTGGATTGCTGGTTTACCTGAGTGCAGGATCTGGTGCGGCACCATTTATCTACGCTCTGTTCTAACTTTCGCTCTGGCAGCGAATGCTAAACGAAGACTGATCGAATTCTACTGAATCGAACTGAACCGCGACGCGGCTAAGGGACTGGCAGCTTTGAAGCTGGACTTCCAAACGGGCAAGTTGTTGCAGGTCGCGATGGCCCGACGTTCCGATCGACGTCGCGAGTACGGCCTATTGGTGATCGTATCGGTAATTTCGTCGTTACCGTATGTCGCAGCCATGGTATTCCGACCATTAGCAACGACCATCGTAGTCCTCTTCATGGCCTACTTTCAGGTCATGATCGCGTTTGCAATCAGCACGTCGACGGACACTGCGCACGCCGTACGCTTTCTCTTGTCGGGAAGCAATCCAATTGGAATGACTGGCTCGTCCTCTCTGGTACTCGGCGCGGTGGATGCCATCATCGACTGGACCGAAGATACAGCAGAACGGCGACGTCGCCCCTGGATGACTTGGGCATTGACGGTCTACAAATTCGCGATGACACCGATCGGCTACGTGCTGATGATCATCGAGTTTTCCTGGGACGCACTGCTCTTGGGTCGCCGAAGCATCATTCGCGAAAAGTGGACAGAGTTGTTCAGCCTCGCCTACTACCACGATCTAATCTGCCCCGAAAAGTCCAACGACATTTTTTACGCCGACCTCGCCTACGCGAAATACAAGGGCGATGCGGCGATGTACCAGTGGAATCGGCTGCGCAGCATGGTTTTTGAACTGGAACACTATCGCGTTGAGGTCGTTCAGGACCTTGGGACGCCGGAGACCAACGTATTCCTGCAATCAGAAGTCGCCGCCTACCAAACGCTCAAGCGACTCGAACTTGAGTCTATTGAGACTGCGATCCTAAAACAC
>CAYQMZ010001055.1:0-2397 GCA_964418725.1 uncultured Pirellulaceae bacterium | reverse complement strand
GAAGTATATTGACGAATCCTAACGTTCGACGCTACACGAATCCATTTGCACAAGAGACTGAATCGAATGGCACTTAAAGGACGTAAGCCGTTAGCCTGCAGATGTTAAGCTGCAGTGCGATGGCAAGCTTTCACTGCAATCGATTTTAGATGCAAGAAGAAGGGCCTCACTTGGCGAAGTCGTAAAAAAAAACGACAAACCGAGCAACGACAAGGAGGCCCTCATGTTCGATTCGTTTCGACGTCGCATCGCGGATGCACGCCAGCACGATCAGCTTTTTTTGCCGCACTTTTGCCAGAGGACTCTATTCGAAAAGTCTTCGGTGACGCAAGCTATTCTTCTTCGCCGGTTTATAGCACTGCTGCCACCGTGTGGATCTTTCTTTCGCAAGTCCTGAGCGTTGACCACAACTGCGTCGATGCCGTGGCGCAGTTCATTGTTTGGCGGCTCGCACGTGGACTTCGTGCACCATCAGCAGAGACCGGTGCCTACTGCATCGCGCGTGACAAGCTCGATGAGTTGGCCATGCACGAACTCGTAAAGCAGACGGGGGAAGCCATTGAAGATGCGGCACCCGATACGTGGCTGTGGCTTGGTCACCGCGTTATCACAGGAGATGGCTGCACGGTCACCATGGCCGACACACCCGACAATCAACACGCATATCCTCAGCCTGCTTCCCAGAAACCCGGTTGTGGTTGGCCGATGATGCGATGCGTCGTGCTCTTTGCCTTGTCGACCGGAGTTGTGCTGGAAGCCGCCATGGGAAAGCAGAAAGGGAAGCTCACCAGTGAACTCAGTTTGTTTCGAGAAATCGATGGAATCATCGAGGAAAACGATGTTTTTCTGGCCGACCGATTTTATTCCGGATGGTTCGATCTGGCTCGCCTGATGAAGCGTGGAGCTCATGTGGTCATGCGCAAACATCAACGCCGCAAGACGGATTTTCGAACCGGCATTCGTTATGGCAAAGATGATCACGCTGTCTTTTGGGACAAGCCGCCTCGCCCAACGTGGATGAGCAAAGAAGAATACGATACGTATGATGCCTTCCTCACGCTGCGAGAGATTCGAATTCACGTGAAGACGCCGGGTTTTCGTTCGCGCACGATCATCGTCGTCACCGATTTGCTCGACGACACCGACTACAGCAAAGAAGACCTGGCGGCATTGTTTCGACGCCGGTGGCAAGCGGAACTGAATTTGAGAAGTCTGAAAACAGTCATGCAGATGGAACACTTGCGTTGTAAGAAACCGCATCGTGTCCGCAACGAATTTCGCACTCACTTGATCGCCTACAATCTGGTGCGGCAGGTGATGAGCGAAGCGGCCATCCAGGGCGACGTGCAACCATGGCAGATTAGTTTCAAGGGAACGATGCAAACGCTCAACCGGTTCCTCCCGCTACTCGAATCGGCGATCGAAGAGGAAGCATTCTGTGCCGTGATGTTTCGATGCTGCCTACAACACGTCGTCGGGAAACGCCCTGACCGTTACGAACCTCGCGTCGTCAAACGAAGGCCTAAGCCATATCCCAGAATGAACAAGCACAGACAGCAATACAAACCCGGTGAGGCGCCATGACTTACGTCACTTTAAGTGCCATTCGGTCCAGTCTCGTGTTGTCAGCTCGGCGAGTTTCCTAGCACTACCGATTCCTTCCGTGATCGCGTACATCCAAAGCGTCATGTGAATGGCAGGGTCCGTAGCGTCTCTGCCGGCCTTGCCTTCGACAGCGCGAATCTTTTCATACAAAGGAGAAAGATCGAGCGACAACACATACTGCCAGATCAAGCGGACACGGTGGTCGATCGCCACCATCTCGTCCAAAACGACATCGCGGTAACGTATCTGAAAACGCTCCGCGCGACGCAAACGAACTGATGAACCAACATTATTTGGGGATGTATTGCTCATACCCTACCAATAGCGCCTAACGGCGTTACAACCAACCCCAACAGATGCAAAAAATCACAGCCTCAGAGGGAGAATGAAGCTTCCCGGCAAGGCTGCTGCAATAAGTAGTCATCAACACGGAACACACCCACTACCCCACAGCCCTTTCAGAGACGCCACTCTGCGAACTCAGCGTCTCCACGTTTCAAAACGAGATAGGCCAGTTGGACTGCATACGGATTCTTCGCTGGCATTTGGGAAGCGTGAACAGGAGTGTCGACATGATCGTGGACGAAGCGCCAAATTTAGAAACGCAGAGGTGCAGAGAACGCGGAGACTTTCCTCAGCCGGCGTTGAGTCCGTTTCTTGAATCGTACTTCACGCTCACCCTGGGGGGCGAGCGCAGCGAGGGGAGGGCTTCCTGTCCTGAAGCAATAGATGCGTCGGTGCCTCGTAACCCTCTCCTCGCCTGAGGCTCGACTCTCCCAGAGGGAGAATGAA
>CAYQMZ010001054.1:2169-2401 GCA_964418725.1 uncultured Pirellulaceae bacterium | reverse complement strand
TTTGGGTAAATCGCATTGGCGATGGCAATGCGTTCTTGTAGTTTTTGCAGCTTCTCGTATTTCAGCACGAGTTTACTGGCAGATTCAAAGCCTTGATCGCTTGCTTCCCGCAACAACGATATCGCTCGCGGCATGTTCTCCTCGATGCCTTCGCCTGTCATCAATTGACAGGCAAGTAAGAACTTCGCTTCGGGTTCATCCAACTCTGCAGCCTTTTCATAGTACTTGGCGG
>CAYQMZ010001054.1:1590-2159 GCA_964418725.1 uncultured Pirellulaceae bacterium | reverse complement strand
CTCATAGAGCAAGCCCAGTGCGAGCGATGCCCTTCCGTGGCCGATGTCCGCTGATTTCGTTAGCAACTGCACTGCCAATGCAATGTCCTTCTCAATTCCACGACCGAACCATCTCATAGTCCCCAATTCAAACAGGGACGCCGGGTGATCTTGCTGGGCGCCAAGCTCAAAGAGTCGTACTGCTTCGACATCGTTGACCTCCAGTCCTCCCAGACCTTCGCGATAAGCTTGGCCTAAATTTACGTAGCCAGTTGGGTTGCCCTGAGCCGCAGCAAGCTGAGACATTTCGACGGCGCGATCAAGGTCTTGCGTCACACCGTTGCTGCCGCTTCCCAAAATGCTTCCGTATATGCCCTGAGAATGCGGGTCCCCCAATTCGGCAGCGCGTCGAAGATAGCTCACGGCTTTCGTCTCATCTTCCGGTACGCCCAGCGTGCCGTCTCGGTGAATCGTCAAGAGTGCAAGCAAGGCATTGACGTAATTCTGTTCCCCCGCCGATTCATAGAGCGACAAGGCCTCCGCTGCTTTCGCGTCGATCTCCTGCTGTGTGTTGTGTTCCGGTGAAACAC
>CAYQMZ010001054.1:0-1580 GCA_964418725.1 uncultured Pirellulaceae bacterium | reverse complement strand
ACTCAGTTGGGCAAGTGCGTACTTCGCGGCCGGGTAGCCTTGCTTGGCAGCCAAGCCATAGTTGGCACACGCTTGCTCAACGTCGAATTTGAGTCCACCACGTGCTTCCTCCAACATCATGCCCAAATTGTATTGGGCGCGGGCGAGATTCTGTTGCGCTGATTTTCTGTACCAGGCAACCGCTTCTGCATCGTCACGCTCAAGACCTCCGCGACCCGTGGCATAAAAGACGCCCAGAATCTGCTGCGCACGCGCGTTTCCGCTTTGGGCGAGTTTCGGTAACGTCTTCATGGCTGCCAAGGCATGCTTACGGGCTGTCTCGAGATCCGCCGGCACGCCCTTCCCAAAACGATACGCATTTGCCAGCGTGTAGTGTCCGAAGGGACAGCCGGCAGCGACGGCGTTGCGAGCAAGCGAGACCGCTTTTTCGAACTGAACGTCACGACCACCTTCGCCCGAAGCGTAGATGTTGGACAATACGCCTTGCGCCGTTGTGTTGCCGCGTTTGGCTGCTGCTTCGTAAGCAGCGATGGCTTCTTTTATATCGCGGTGAGTAACATCGAGCCGGTCGAGTTCGCCAGCGAGACGGACAATTTCGTTGGAGTCTCCCGTATCAACGGTGTTCGTGGGGACGCAACTGCAGGTAGTCAGCAGAATGAGCAGATAGGACAACATGAGCTTGACGACTTTCATTGTGATTTCCTTGCTAAGTGTAGATTTGTGAGCATGTAAGGGATTTGGTGTAACTGATTTCTTGGACCTGTGGATTGTCGAGATACCGACGGCAGGAACGCTGTTTGAAGTCATGCCATAGCTAACCTCCGTGGGAGCGAATTAATGAAAAAGAAAACCATTAGGGAAAAAGCAAGCCTTCTTGAATAAGGATGCCACCGTAGTCGCGAAGCATTTGCTGACTCTCGCGAAGAAAATCCTCGTCGTCTTCGGACCAGCTGTTGGGCTGGGACGGGATGTTCCATTTGGGTTCGGGGAGTTTTCGATTGCCGCCAATGAGCGCCAGCTTCTTCCGCCCTAGTTCTGAATCGTGCAACGCTCCGATGCTCATCAATTTGCCGAGCGACATAGGTTGTTTCCCCGATGTCCTCACAAACTTGATCGAGAATCGTCCGGCCAGCGATGGCTGGATGCTGCGAGGCTCAAGGAATGGAGCCAACGCACTCGTTACCTCCGCTGACAAAGCCTTCTTTTTCAGCTCTGGCGGGAATCCGGACTCTGTCTCTTTTGGCTCCCAATCGGGACCCAACGATTCTTGCCGATCCATCGCGTCATCGATCTGTTCAAGCGTTTCTTCCGATCCAAGTCGCGCCAGGCTGTCACCGAGTGTGGGGTTGGAGATCGGCTGTACATCGTCCTGTGCTTTCGTGACGATTGCCCGTGCTTGCTTCAATGATCGTTCCCAGGTCGACTGAGCCTGCATGGCGTCATTACGAAGTCGTCGAATTTCGTGCATTTCACGCGCAGACAAGAACCCCGATGACTCGTCCATTTCCTTGACGCGGTCCTGCAACGCTTCCACTTGATCGCCAAGAACACTCACCTCATCGGCAGTGGGGCGTTTTCGA
>CAYQMZ010001053.1:350-2402 GCA_964418725.1 uncultured Pirellulaceae bacterium | reverse complement strand
ACCCCGACAGTGAGAGTAAATATAGCGATGACCTTCAAACGGTCAACACCCACTTGGTCTCAAAAGTGTAAAGGAATCGAATTATCTCAAAGTAATCCAAAAGTGCCCTAATTCCGGGGATTTATGGGGCCTCAAACCCCACCTAAGCAGCAAAACAACCCTTCGAAAGCGACATCGCGGTACGAATTTGGCCAGTTCGCTCCAGAAGATTTCCTTCTAAGACCACCGTAACAGGGCCGGAACGCGGATCGCTTCGAGGCAGGGATCACAATGCGGCAGGTAACCGCTTTCCAACAAACGTCCCGCTGCCGATATCGGCTTGGCCCGCTCGAATACCGGTAGCGAACAGCTTCACGACTGTGGTGTTGCCGTTTTCACGATCGGTTTTGCAAACTGAATACCGGCAACTTGTGCATCTACGATGGCAATCTGACGGCTGAGTACCTTTCGCCTGAGAACTCGTTCTTCACCCAAGAGCCCCAATGATTGGAAACCAGGATGAAATCGCGTTCGCTCCACACCCAAAAGAGACGCACATTGGAATTCCTCGAACGTCGAGAATGCCTGACTGTTGGCTTCACACCACATGACATCGAGACCAATCTCCCAGGACCAGCCTCTGTCGACCTGATGGATGTCGACAGCGATGGCGATCTCGACATCATCTTTGCTGGCTCCACGGTGCACACGACGGCCGGGACATTTCAAGGTGCACTGGAAGGTGCGGCACACCGCCTAGGCTGGTACGAAAACGTGGATGGCTACGGGCAGTTCTCTCGATTCCACCTCATATCGGATGAGATCATAGCGATCGAAGCGGCACAGGCCGCGGATATCGATGGCGACGGATTACAGGACCTAGTAATTAGTTCGCGCGACGATTGCTGCGATGGCACGATCAGCTGGCTGCGAAATGTTGACGGTACAGGCAGTTTCGAATCCCAAAGATTTATCGCCCGTTCGACAGTTTCCAATCCGGTCCCGGTGGTACTGGCAGATTTCGACAACGATGGCGATGTCGATTTAATCACACGCATGGACCGAGCTTTCCACGACGCCAATTCACGCGTTACAGCGCTCGACTTCTTCAACAGCCTCAATCTTGACGAAGAGCTTGGAATCGAACTTGGGCAAATCACGAATACGCTGAAGTGGTTTGAAAACGACAACGGAGTGTTCGAACCGCACACCCTTTGGTCGATCAACGAATTCCCAAATTCAGGCGTCATCCACCTAGTCGACATTGATGACGACGGCGACCTTGACCTACTGAACTCCGCATCCTGGTTTCACAGCAGTGTATTCCTGCAAAAAAATAATGACGGGCAACTTGGAAGCCCGCAGCTGGTGCTGAGTGACGCACCTTGGGCAACAGGGTTCGCGAGCGGCGACTTCGATCAAGACAACGACACCGATGTCCTAATCATCACAGAAGAAGGTACCTGGTGGCTTGAAAATCTGGATGGAGAGGGAGCCCTTTCTCAGCCCAAACACATGCAACCTGGCAGTGAAGCATTCCCAGATACCGGTCAACCACGACTCGTCGCAGACCTGAACGACGACGGCTACCTCGATATCGTGCTGGAGAATCGACTTAGCTTTGGGGAACCAGGTGGATTCAAAGAACACACAAACCTTCGGTTGCCAGATGGCTCTGGCTCTACTGTAGTCAATGCCGTTGCCGGCGGAGACATCGACAACGACGGCGATATTGATCTCGTGCTTGCGGGAATCAGCTTCAACAATAGCCAGGGTCGTCTCGTGAGCTGGTTCGAATCGGATCTAATCGAAACCCAGCCCCCGAATGAAGCAGTTCGCATCGGAGGAGACACGAACGCGGATGGACGCGTAGACTTTGCAGACTTCCTCACACTCGCAGCCAACTACGAGAAGGAAAACGACGCGTTGTGGTCCGACGGAGATTTCACTGGTGATGCACGCGTGACTTTCGACGACTTCCAGATCCTCGCTGCAAATTACGGAATTCGCTATGCCTGACCAACTTCAGCGAAAACGAAGTATGAAACTGCCCCTCTCGAAACCGAATCGCAC
>CAYQMZ010001053.1:0-340 GCA_964418725.1 uncultured Pirellulaceae bacterium | reverse complement strand
ACTCGCATAACCGCTCGGCAAGCGACACTGAATCGCCGGGAGTCGACACAACCGCAAAGACTTACGTAGCCCGAGGCATCAACGATGTTGTGGCTGGCCGTCGTCGATTGCGAATCCACAACGACCGCGTCGCCTAGCCCCTCTGCCGTTCGAGATGCAAAGCAAACCCCGAATCGTCGCGACATATCGAGCGACGCGAGTAAGCGAGGCTGTCAATAAGGTCGACTCGCTCGATCTCATCGCTCTTGCCTAGGTCGCCGGAGCGAGTTGATTTAGGAGCGTATCGTTTGTGAGCGCGCACAAAAAAACCGCACTAGGCTTGGCTCTGCCTAGGCGGTTT
>CAYQMZ010001052.1:0-2404 GCA_964418725.1 uncultured Pirellulaceae bacterium | reverse complement strand
GAGCGCGTAAGTGACCCACGAACCGAACGACGGAAAACCTTCCATCGTAAATCCTGTGTTGAAAAAGTTTTCGCCTTGCGGATGGGCACTTGTCTTGGTGGTGAGCGAATGGATGAAGCAGAAGTCGTCCACCATTCCCGCCAAGTTGGGAAGCAGGTCGGAAACCATCTTGCCGCACTCACCACGCGGTTTGAAATCCCAAAATGGCTTCGCGATATTGCCCGTCGGTCCCTCGAACGTAACGGCTGGAATGCCCGGAGGTTTTTGGCCGTCTAGTTTGTACAGCTCCGGTTTGTAATCGAACGTGTCGACATGGCTGACAGCGCCGGGTAGATAAATGACCAGGACCTGTTTGGCTGGAGTGTCAAAGTGAGGCTTACGCGACGCGTATGGGTTGCGATCGTCGATGTCCGGGCGAATTGGGGCCGGACTATCTGAGGCCAACAGTTTGTCACGCGACAACAGTTTCGATAGCGCCAACGCGCCCATCGGCATTCCGGCTTGGCCCAAGAATGCGCGACGATCGAGGAGTGAGCGACCGAGCGGTGATAGTCTTTCTGGATTCATGTTCGTTGGTATCGCTGCTAACGCTGATTCAAGGGAGGAATGCGAATTCGTTGGTATTCAAGAGCGTGCGGCACAACAGCGCCAGATCCTGCCCCTTCGCTAAGTCGATCGAAGCTTGAAGTTCGTCATCCGTTGGTTGCCGTGCCAGGAGTAGCTCGAAACAACGAGCAACTTGGTCCGCCACGTGATCGCCAGCCTCTTGCTTCGCTCGATCGGCTAAGTGCTCAGACTGCTCGACCACGAATTCACTATTCATCAGGTTTAGAGCCTGCAATGGCGTCGTCGACACGGGCCGTCTCGCTCGGATTTGTCCACAATCAGGAAAGTCGAACGCCGTGAAAATTCGATCGTCGACTCGACGCATTCGTTCTTGATACAACATCCTCCGCCACGTTTTGTCGCCGTGATTGTCAACGACTTTCCATTGGGCGTAGCGTTTCTTTACGTTGTGAATGCGGTAGCTGGGGCCACCAACCTTTGGATTCAGTTTTCCGGATGCCTGAAGGATTGAGTCGCGAATGACCTCCGCGTCAACGCGTCGCGGTGGAAATCGCCACAAGAGCAACGCACCGGCGTCTTTCTCAATGCCGTCAGCACGCGGCTGGCTTGACTGACGGAATGCACGAGAGAGCACGAGCATGCGAACGATGCTCTTCATTGACCAGGAGGCACCCTCGTGAGTCGACGGTTGGATGAATTCGGCTGCCAACCACTCCAGCAACTGCGGATGTGTCGGTGCGGCTCCGGCTTCGCCAAAATCACTGGGCGTCGCGACAATGCCGGAGCCAAACGTATGGTGCCAGAGGCGATTCACCATGACTCGCGCCGTAAGCGGATTGTCAGGGTTGGTCAGCCAATCAGCCAACGCCTTCCGGCGAACTGGACCGTTCGCCATTGCGTCGACTTGCAGCTTTCCATCAAGACGCTTCGGGGCCGCTGGGTCAACTTGGTCGCGTGGGCTTTCTGGACTGCCACGAGCAAATACGAACGTGTCTGCCGGTTCAATGAACCGTCCCACAAACGCCGGCTGCCTTCCGAAAACTAACAATTCATCAATGATCGCCTGAACTTGGGCAACTAAAGAACTGCGTTTCTCGTCTTCGGCAGTCTTCTTTTTCATTGCCGCCGTCGAGCAAAACGGTTTCCACTTTCCATCGTTTTCTCTTTGCGAGAGTCGGAACTCACCGTAGGAAACCTTGTTCATGCCCTCCAAATAATCGGTCTCCAGAAAGTCCTCGCGATTCGTGCTGATGCGAATCGTATCGATGGTGGCCGTACGAGGGAACTGAAACTCAATCCACGGCTTTTCTTTCGAACCTTTGGGCGTCTTCGCAATCCATTGCTTCGTTCCGAATACACCGTTGATCAGTTTCTTGGCAGACTTGCCTTCCTGGAGCGTTACCGAATTCTCGCTTAGCGTTGTGCCCAATGATTCGACGGCAAGGTTGCGGCGCTCTGGGCCCACTTCGAAGACCTCTAATTCGTCCGCCATAACCCACCGATTGTCGAAGGACACACGCAGTTCTTCCAACGTCTTTGGAGGGAAGTGAACTTCTTGGTAGCCCTGCCAATCTTCGACCCACGCCCACCCCGGTTTGCGTAACTGGTCTCGCAACGCGTCGAGCTCTTTACGGAGCTGTTGTTCCCGAAGCACGCGCGGATGATCCGCCGCCAGTTCTGGATATCTGCCACCAAATTCGATGTCCTCAAACACAGCTGCCATCGAATAGTAATCCGTGATCGAGATCGGATCGAATTTATGATTGTGGCAGCGAGCACAGCTGATCGTAACGCCCATGATGGACGCTCCGACGGTCTGTAAAATTTCGTCCATGCG
>CAYQMZ010001051.1:0-2416 GCA_964418725.1 uncultured Pirellulaceae bacterium | reverse complement strand
CTGGTCCCTTGGCCCCGAGCTATTCAGTGTAGATCTCGACACGGCATTCCAATCGCTCGCCGATAGCGACAAGGAAACAAAGCCAACGGACGACGTCACCACCGTCAACATTGGCTTTCGCCAAGAGCACGCGAAGCCAAAGGGGACGGTTGCGTTGATTGGTGGTCGCATCGTGACAATGCGTGGTGACGAAATCATCGACGACGGCGTAATTGTGATGCGTGGCAATCGGATTGTTGACATCGGACCAAGTGGCGATGTCGAAATTCCCAAAGATGCAAAGCTGCTAGATATCTCGGGACAAACGGTACTGCCGGGCTTTGTCGATACGCATGCACACGGAGCACAGGGCAGTGGCGGAATTACACCGCAACGAAACTGGGTAGACTTTGCTCGGCTTGCCTTTGGCGTGACAACGATTCACGATCCATCGAACAATACGCAAGCGATCTTCGCGGCAAGTGAACTAACGAAAGCCGGGCTGATCACGGCACCGCGAACGTTTTCTACTGGACGAATCTTGTACGGTGCGACGGGAGCGTTTAAGGCAGAAATCGATTCGCTGGATGACGCGATGTTTCATCTGCGTCGCATGAAAGCGGTTGGAGCGTTTTCTGTAAAGAGTTACAACCAGCCGCGACGCGACCAACGACAGCAAGTGATCGCCGCCGCTCGTGAGTTGGAGATGATGGTCGTACCAGAAGGTGGCTCCACATTCATGCACAACATGACGATGATTGTGGATGGCCATACAGGCATTGAACACACGCTGCCGGTGCAAACAGCATACGACGACGTGATGGATTTGTGGCGAGGCACGAAGGTTGGCTACACGCCCACGTTGTGTGTTGCCTATGGCGGGCTTGGCGGAGAAAACTATTGGTATGAGGTCGATGACCTTTTCATGCATCCTCGGCTACGAGAATTTGTCCCGCCGCACGTGTTGACGCCTCGCTCGAGACGACGCAGCAAGGCTCCGATCGAAGACTACAACCACATTAAGGTCGCGCAAATCGCCGCCAACCTTGTGGCGGATGGAGGAATGGCACAGGCCGGCGGCCATGGGCAACTCAACGGCATTTGTACTCACTGGGAGCTGTGGAGTTTCGTGCAGGGCGGAATGTCGCCCCTAGATTCACTTCGCTGCGGGACGATCTTCGGAGCAAAGTACTTGGGGCTTGATGGTGACATTGGCAGCCTGGAAAAGGGAAAACTGGCTGACATCATCGTGATGGAATCTGGTGCCGACCCGACGAAGAACATTCGCGATACAGAAAAGATCGAGTACACCATCGCAAATGGGCGAATCTTCAAGTCGAGACGTATGAACGAACTGGGCAGTTCAGCTCCGCGTCAGCCATTCTACTGGGGCCAACCTGGCTACGGTGGCGTGAGTGTCTCGTTCCCTCGGACGTCATCGTGTAGTTGCCAGCGTTAGCTTTGTCGGGCAATCAAAAAAAGAGGCTGCGGATCGCGCAGCCTCTTTTCGATGTTCAGATCACCGGCACAGCGTCGCCGAATTTAGAAGCAAAGCTCTTCGGTAAATTCGCTGTATTCGTCCTCGTAGTCGCCGCTATATGCACCTTCGTCGGAAGTCCCGTCCCCAAGTTGGAATCGACTGACGCGTTCCTCAAGTTGCTTCGCATGCTCAAGCACGGAAGCTGAAGTTCCCGCCATCTCTTCTGTTTGGTTCGCGTTGCTCTGAGTCAGATGGTCCATCTGCGTTACTGCCTGATTTACTTGCTGGATGCTAATCAGTTGCTCTTGTGAGGCGGACGCAATGTCGGACACGATCTCGGTGACACGTCGGACGGAATCAACGATTTCGCCTAACGTTTGTCCGGACTTGTTTACCAGTTCCGAACCGCGAGCGACTTTGCTGTTCGAGTCTTGAATGAGGTTCTTGATTTCCTTCGCGGATGAAGCACTTCGCTGAGCCAGATTTCTGACTTCCGAAGCGACAACAGCAAAACCGCGGCCTTGTTCGCCGGCTCGTGCCGCTTCGACTGCTGCATTCAGAGCCAACAGGTTAGTTTGGAATGCAATTTCATCAATCGTTGTGATGATGTCAGAAATCTTCATCGACGAATCGTTGATGTCTTGCATCGCCTGAACGGCATTGCTGACGACGTCGCCGCCCTCGGTCGCTATGTTGCTAGAGCTGGTTGCTAAGGCTCTGGCCTCTTGAGCATTGTCACTGTTTTGCTTGACCGTGACGGTGATCTCTTCCAAACTCGCAGCGGTTTCTTCGAGTCGAGCAGCCTGCTGTTGAGCACCTCTGGAGATTTCGTCGGCAGCGCCAGTCATTTCATTGGCAGCCGTAGCGACAGTGGACGATACATCCTGAACTTGGAGCAACGCCGATCGAATTGCAGTCATCGCTTTTTGGAATCCTGAGGCGATACGGCCGATCGAA
>CAYQMZ010001050.1:0-2427 GCA_964418725.1 uncultured Pirellulaceae bacterium | reverse complement strand
GCATCAAGTCTACTTGCTGACCGCCTTGATCTCGCTGGACACTGAAAAAGAGCAGCAACTACTGGAGTCAGACACTCTCAAGGACGCACTCAAACTTTCCCTGGAGCATATTACGCACGAGTTCAACGTGCTCCAACTGCGGCAGAAAATCGCAGACAAGACACAATCCGAGATGGGGAAGGAACAGCGTGAATACATGCTGCGGAAGCAGTTGGCCGCGATCCAAGCCGAACTTGGGGAGCAGAGTCCAGAACAAGCCGACATCCAGGAACTGCGACAAAAAATCGAAGAAGCCAAACTCCCAGAAGAAATCCAAGACGATATTGGACGGGAACTGCAGCGACTCGAGCGACTGCCAACCGCATCGCCCGACTACCAGATGACGCGAAGCTATATGGAGCTTGTCGCCGAACTGCCATGGAACGCTACGACAGAAGACAACCTCAATCTGGAACACGCCCGACAGGTGTTGGACGAAGACCACCACGGCCTGACCAAAATCAAGGACAGGATCATTGAGCACTTGGCCGTTCTCAAGCTGAACCCGGACGCAAAGGCCCCGATCCTCTGCTTCGCCGGACCTCCTGGCGTCGGCAAGACCTCTCTTGGCCAATCGATCGCACGTTCGCTGGACCGGAAGTTCGAAAGGCTAAGCCTGGGCGGCTTGTCAGATGAATCGGAACTGCGTGGTCACCGGCGAACCTACATCGGCGCGATGCCCGGCCGCATCATTCAAGCTGTCCGCAACGCAAAGGTAAGAAACCCACTGATCATGTTGGACGAGATCGACAAACTGGGCCGAGACTTCCGCGGTGATCCGTCAGCCGCCTTGCTGGAGATCCTTGATCCCGCCCAGAACTCGACTTTCCGCGACAACTATCTGAACCTGCCGTTCGACCTGTCAGGCGTCATGTTCATTGCAACGGCCAACTCGCTGGACACGATTCCCGGGCCGCTTCTGGATCGCATGGAGCTGATTCGCCTACCTGGATACAGCGACATGGAAAAGCTGAGCATCGCGTCCAAGTACTTGATTCCTCGTCGGCTCAAGGAATCTGGCCTCAAAGACGATCAACTGACGATTACCGAGGCGGCGGTCAAGAAAATCATCCGGCACTACACGCGCGAGGCCGGCGTGCGTCAACTGGAACGGCAAATTGGCGGAGTCTGCCGCAAAGTCGCGACGATTGTCGCGTCCAACGAGCAACCGCCCTCCAAAGTTGACGTAAATGATGTGCCAGACATGCTGGGACCAGAGGCCTTCTCCGACGAAAAAGCACGCGAACGACTTCAACCCGGTGTGGCAGCTGGCATGGCCTGGACGCCCGTTGGCGGAGATGTCTTGTACGTCGAAGCCGTGGCACTGCCCGACAGCAAAGAATTGACTTTGACAGGGCAGCTCGGCGACGTGATGAAAGAGTCTGCTAAAACTGCACAGAGTTTCATTCGCTCGCAATGGGCAGAACTGAACATCGACAAGCAAGCCCTGAACAGCGGCTTGCACCTGCATGTACCGGCGGGAGCCACCCCCAAAGACGGGCCATCTGCGGGCGTCACGATTGCAACCGCCCTCGCCTCCCTCTACACGTTTTTGCCGGTTAACGATACGGTCGCAATGACTGGCGAGATCACGCTTACAGGCTTGGTGTTGCCGGTTGGTGGCGTCAAAGAGAAAGTCTTAGCCGCTCATCGCGCTGGGATGCGAACCATCATCATTCCAAAACGCAACGAAAAAGACATCCTGGATCTCCCAGAGTCTGTACGCGAAGACCTTGAGTTCCACCCCGTCGAACATGTGCTCGACGTACTTCGAATCGCCATTCCTCGCCTGGCAAGTCGGCTCGAACACGCGGTACCCACGTAATCTAGAACGAATCCGACATCCACGGACCATTCCCTGCAAAGAGCACATTGGCAGCCTGAACGATTGACTCGTCAGAGCACGTGAGTTTGCCCAATCGCCGAAGCTGACTAGCACTTGTAAAACCCGAAAACAGCGGCGCCAAATTTGTTGCCGTGATCTTTATGGGCTCTGACACCACACCTTCTTCAATCTCGGCGACTCCGCCCTGCACGCGCAACGTGTACTCGCCGGCATTGGCGTCGATCAGTGGATCCGCCACGGACAACGGCAGTTCCAAGTCCACTTTGGGGTAGCCGCGACCAACCAGTGCCTGCCGAACGTCGATCAGACCAAGCATCCAACGCCTAGCTCTGCGAATGTTGACGACAAATTCGTCCAGCAACAGCGTACGTTCGTCAGTAGGCGGCCCCACCCATTCAACGGCGTCCGACATGGTCGAGTGGCCTGCAAAGAATGACCAAATCGACTCCATTGCGTCGTGATCAACCGCGACCATATCCAGGACTCGCAGAATTCTCAGCGGATCCGTCTGCTGCACGACAGACGGTTGCCCTGCCCTACGT
>CAYQMZ010001049.1:0-2427 GCA_964418725.1 uncultured Pirellulaceae bacterium | reverse complement strand
TTGGTGCGGTGACGGTGACTTTGAATCCGTCATCGGCGAAGAACGTTTGCTTGAAGCCGCGTTGTTTTGATTGTGGCTTCCCCTTGCGCTGTGTTGCGGCTGCCTTGGTTTGCGCGTGAGTCAGTTTTTCTGCGGTCGCTTTTTCGGCGAGCTTGCGTTGTGCTGAGTCACTGGGAAGCTTGCTAACTTCATAGGCGGACCTTGCGGCAAGTTCGCCGTCGATGACTCGTTGCTGGACGTCTGCTGGTAGATCGAGCAATGCCAATGACCGGCTGACTTTGGAGGCCGAGATGTTCAGGGCTTCGGCGGTTTGTTTGCCGTTCCAGCCGTTTAGCTCCATGAGCTGCGAGAACGCTTGTGCTTGCTCCATTGGTTTGAGGTCTTCGCGTAGTAGGTTCTCGACGAGTTGTTGTTCGAGGATTTCAGATGGGCTGGCTTCGCCGGTCTGGAAGTAGCAGTCGATCGTCGGCAGTCCGGCGGCCTTGGTTGCTCGCCAGCGACGTTCGCCGGATATGATCAGCCATTTTTCGAGTGCGTCAGACCAGCGGACGCGAATTGGATGCAGTTGGCCTTTGGCTTTGATGCTGCTCGCCAATTGCTCAATCGCTTCGTCCGAAAACTCGCACCGAGGCTGCGCCGGATCGGGAGCGACCTTGTCGATTTCAACACGGCCGAAGGATTTCAATGGACGACGTCCGATGTCTTTTGCTGATACGCTCGGGCTGAGTTTAATTCGCGTTGTATCGTTGCTCTGTCGGATACCCATCGATTCATCAAGGTGGCTTCCGGCTTCTTCCAAAACTGCACGTGTATTTGCCATTTTATGCTACATCCCGTTGTTTGTTATTCATAGCAATCCGGTCGAGAATCTCACGACTAAGCCGACGTGTCAAATCAGCAGCGCGAGACTTGGCGCTGTGGAACTCCACGGGACGTCTGCAGGCCAGTGAGACCTTGAACGCCGATGCTTCGGGAATGACGGTCGCAAAAACTGCTTCGCCATAGAGCGTTCGCAGCTTGGATTCGTAAGCACGATGAACCAACAGCCGACGGTCAGATCGCGTCACGAGATGTCCGAGCAACTGCAGGGACGGATTCAGCAACCGGGCGTTTTCGATAGCTTGATGAACCGATCGCAGCCCCTGCGTGCCAAAGTCTTCCGGTGGAACCGGGATCACGACGAAGTCCGAAGCGATCATCGCCGTCCAACTGCATCGATAGAGATTTGGCGGGCAGTCGATCAGAACAATATCGAAGTCGCGCAGTTCGTCGAGGAATTGTTGATAGGCGAATTGTTCCATGCCCGTTTCCTCCGGGCATGGCGTGTTGTATTTGCCGAGAAGATGGTTCGCGGGGCAGATGTCGATTCCGTTCAAGCCCGTAGCGGCGACGACGGACGATGGATCGATTGCGAATTCAGAGAATGCCGCCGCCATAGTGCGTTCGAGCGGCAACTCTTCTACGACACTTGATCCGAAAAACCCCTGGCTGAGCGAACCTTGGGGATCGTTGTCCACAAGCAGCACACGCAAGCCGGATGCCGCGAAGGCTCCCGCCAAGTGAAAACACGTCGAGCTTTTCCCGCAGCCTCCCTTTTGATTGATCATGCAAATCGTGGTCGCCATAAACTCCTTGCGTTGCAGATTGCCAGTGGCAATTTTTGGTAAGTCCTCGCATTCATTAGACGAATCGACCGGCTTATGTTCGAAGGTCAGTCCTCCGCTCCTGTCATCAGGCAAACGCAGGATCACACGCCGCGCGGATAGTCGTCAATCGAAAAGTAATCGCATCGAATCACACACGATTCGTCGGTTTCGAAAACATTTGCCGATGATTGCCCAACCGACGTAGTGTGAGTGCGAACGCGAACATCGGCAGGCAGATGCGACAAATGAGACAGAGATTCAGAAAGTTGGAGCGGTCGTTTCGGACGAAGATCGGCTCGATCTCACTGAGTTCCTCGCATACGCCAAATGACGCAGTCGATAAACGTCATTTGAGCCAGCGTTTCTGCGCCAAACGAGTCAGACAAGTTACGCCATCTGAAACAGGATTCATGTGTCAAACGAGACAGCGAAGTCGTATGCAAGTCACCGGAATCATTACGAAAAAACGCTCGCTACTTTTAGTACCTAAGTACCCAAGTACTTCATTTTTCGGGATCGAATGACGACTGCGGCGACGAAACAACAACGCAATCAGCCTCATTTGAAAACGCTTCGCAGCGGACGCGACGAAATGAATTTGGTCGAGTTCCCGTTCTCGACACTTTCTGAACGCAGTGGGAACAAGAACGTTTTGGAATTCCAAGTGGATGATTACGATCGGGTCATTGGCAAGCCTGTGGTCAGAAAACTCACGGTCACCGGCGATGCGAAGTATGGTCTGCCAACGGCGAAAGATGAAGAAGTCTATTTGGCTCTGTTG
>CAYQMZ010001048.1:905-2429 GCA_964418725.1 uncultured Pirellulaceae bacterium | reverse complement strand
TAGGAGTACATTGCTTCGATTTCGGCCGAGAAGTTTTGTGCAATGACTTTGCGGCGAAGCGAGAGTTTGGCCGTCAATTCACCTTTGTCTGCGGAAAAGGGCCGATTGAGCACGGTGAACTTTCCAATTTGCTCGTTCTTGGCCACTTCCTTCAGTCGACTCGCAATGCGTTGTCCCAGCTCGGTTTGGATCTGTTCGCCATTCAATTCCGGCAGCTCGTCGCAACCCAGGCACCGCTTTAAGGGATCGGGATCGACTACGATCAACGCGGTGAGAAACTTTCGATCGTCGCCAATGACCAACGCCTGCGCGATCACCGCGTCCTCGACGAGGAGCGCTTCCAAGTATGCGGGGGCTACGTTCTTTCCTGTGGCTGTCACGATAAGCTCTTTCTTCCGCCCCGTAATGTAGAGGTAGCCGTCGTCGTCGAGCTCGCCCAAGTCACCCGTGTGCAGCCAGCCGTCACGAATGGCTTCGGACGTGGCAGCCTCGTTTTGCCAGTAGCCGACCATAATGTGAGGTCCTCGTGAGAGGACTTCGCCATCGTCCGCGATTTTGATTTCGACATCGCGAATGGCTTTGCCGACCGCGCCGCGACGATCGAATTCCAAAGTCGAAACGGAAATCACCGGCGACGACTCTGTCAGTCCATAACCTTGCAGCAATGGCAGTCCTTGCGATTTGAAGTAGTCGTACAGCGGCGTCGTTAGAGGTGCGCCTCCACTGCAACAGAATCGAACGCGTCCGCCTAGCATATTCTTTACGGCGTCCGGAGCATTCTCGGCGCCATGTTGTGCAAGGGCTTTTTGAATCCTGGCGTAGAAGTACGGTACCGCGTTTAGCACCGTGGGCTTGATGGCTTGAGCGTCGGCGATGACAGTGTCTCTTGATTCAGCGATTGCCAATTGAGCGCCGCTGGCAATCCAGCCATAAAGGTCGCACGTGCGCGCGAAGATATGACTGAGTGGAAGCAGGTTCAATCGCAAGTCATCGGGCTGCTGGCCGATCATCTCGTTCGCGCCCAGCGAATTCGTGGTAATGTTCCGCTGGTTCAGCACGACGCCTTTTGGCTCACCAGTCGTTCCTGACGTATAGAGAATCGTCGCGTAGCTGTCTTCGTGAATCCGATCGTTCACGGTCTGTTCGAGTTCGACGACCGTGCCCAGGTCTGCGGCGCTTGCCCTTTGGTCGAACAGCGTCACGGGAGCTCCTCGAAAGGAATCGACCTCCTCATAGCTGTGGACTGCTATCGACTCTGGCATTGGCAAGCCGGATGCAGCCAGTTTCTCCAGCAGCGCGTTGGTCGAAACCACGCAGTGTTTTGCGCCGCTGTCGATCGCTTGCTCGATCACTTGTGCACCGCTGAGCGTCGAATGGACAGGGACGTGGACGGCGCCCAGGATGTGGATTGCCAAATCCATCAGCACCCATTCGTATCGGTTCTCGCAAAACTGGACGACGCGATCACCTTGCGCCACCCCAAGGCGAACGAGGTTGGCCGCAAAACGCCGCACGTCACCATGC
>CAYQMZ010001048.1:0-895 GCA_964418725.1 uncultured Pirellulaceae bacterium | reverse complement strand
TCGCCGTCCCGTTTGATGTGGATCGCAGGGGTATCCGGGTTGGCTGCAACGTGATTCAGAAAGAGTTGCGGAATGGTTGTGGTCGACATCGGTGCACTCCAACTGCGAGCTGCGAATTAGCGGGTGCTGCGAAATCGCCAGACCGTCATGTGGCGTGACCCGAACCGACAATATAGTGGCTGGTCGACTCAGGCAGAACATTAGCGTGCGCTGAATTACAGATACATGCCGACGAAGCCATCCGCATCGTCGCTGGCTTCCTGGATCTTTGCGATTCGTTCTTTGGCCTGTTGCAGGTCGCCGGCCTGAATGTAGCGGTCGAATTCCACAGCGACGCTACGTGGGACAGTGTCTTCGAACCACTTCACCACGTTCGAATCCAGCCATTCGCAGGTCTCACCGACAAGCTCGACATCCAGGTCACAACGTTTGGTCTGGGTGTCGTTGGCGTTTGTTAGGACCGTGCCTTGAAACTTAAATTCGATCATCCCACGTTCAGGATTGTTCGTCAGATGATACTTGCATGCTGCGTTGTACAGAAAGAACGTGTTGTGCGAACCGTGCTTTTCGATGGCCGCTTTCACGGACTCGCAGAATTGGCGGTACCGTGGCGAGGCATCGATCGGGATATCCAATCGTCCAATGTTGCGCAAGGGCATACAGTCGAAAGAGATTTCTACCCACCGAGACATTGCGGTCTTACCACTCCTCAGCAAAGTGCTGGTTTTGCACGGAAATAACTCGGTTCAGAACCTGTTGCAGCACTTCCGCTGGCGAACCGTTCGCATCCACGGTGGCAATGATCTCGTCGTCGAAGAAGCCAAGCAACGGAGCCGACTTTTCTCGATAGACTTCGAACCGACGTCGGATCACGGATTCGTTTGCGTCGTCGGCA
>CAYQMZ010001047.1:0-2433 GCA_964418725.1 uncultured Pirellulaceae bacterium | reverse complement strand
GCGGCGTACCCCTGCCACACAACCAATTGTTCTGCATGCGCGAGACGCTCGCCGCGGTCAGTTGGTAGTCGCTTGCTGTAGTCGATCGCAAAAGTTGGGTGTCCGGGCGGGAATGCCGCTCGCTGAGGTCTCTGCACTGCAGAAGAATTTGCAGTTGCAGTCAGAGCACGTCGCAAAGGCGAACGCCTTCGCGTTGCTGGAACACGAGCCTGAATTGGACAACGAGTCGTTATCTGATTTGGCAGTCTGGTGTGAACAATTCAGTCCAATCGTAGGCTTGGAGAACTGTGATCGCGAAGCCAACTCCGGCAGTCAAGCTTCACCGACGTCCTTGCTGCTGGATGTAACCGGTCTAGCATCAATTTTTGGCAGCGAAGAACGTTTGCTCGAATTGGTGGAGGCGGCGTTTGAGGATCGGGGCTATCAAGTTCGCGTTGGGTTTGGAAATACCGTCGGTGCGGCATGGGCAGTCGCACATTATGGCGACGACGCAAACTGCAAGCAGCATTGGCAGGCCGATGTGAATGTTGATGCGGACTTTGCTGAAGACACAACCGTTGATGTCCTGGCTCCTCTGCCGGTACAAGCTCTTCGACTGTCGTCGGCAACCGTTGATGTTTTGCTGCAGTTAGGTGTGGAAACTGTCGGCCAGTTGCTCGAGTTGCCGAGGGCCGGGCTGGCGACTCGTCTGGGAGATGCGCTGATTGAGCGAATTGATCAAGCACTGGGGGCGAAGCCTGAGGTGATTGTTGCTCATCGGGCAGCCCCGGAATTCGACGCGAAATTCGAGATCGAGCATCCCACTACACGCCGTAACGTCATTGAGCGTGTGTTGCAGCAGTTGTCTGTAGAGGTTTGCCAGTTGCTGGAGAAAAGTGATCACGCGGCAGTTCAAGTCGAAGCTGAATTGCGTGCACAGAAGGTTACTCGAAAACTGTTTGTCAGCCTGTTCCAGCCGACCAGCAACGCGAGGCATATCGAAGAACTTTTGCTCTTGCAGTTGGATGCGTTGCAAATGCAACAACGCATCAAGCATATTCGGTTGGCTGCGGTGACCACCGTCCGCATTGCAGGGCAACAGCACGTGTTATGGGATGAAGTGGGGCACGGGTTTGCTCGACGTGATAGTGAGTTGGCGCAGTTAGTGGATCGGCTGTCGAGTCGACTAGGCAAAGAAAGCGTGTTCGGCGTGCAAGCGCAGGCTGGAGCGTTACCAGAGAAAGCGTATCGCCAGAAATCGCTAACGGAGACGGTCAAGTCAAAGCGAGGTAACAGGCAAACTTCGTTGCGTCGACAAAGCACCGCGGCCACCCTGCGTGCGCCTCATCGGCCTCTGTGGTTGCAGGAGCCACCGTTGCCTGTGCAATTGCCTATGCGAGGGCGTCCGCGATTGCGAAGGAACCATCAACCGCCAGCAAGTTTTCAGTTTCAGGATGAAATTTACGAGGTGGCCTATCATTGGGGCCCAGAACGTATCGAAACGGGATGGTGGGCCGGGACTACTATCGTGTCGAAACCACGATAGGCTGTCGTTTCTGGCTGTTTCGTCAGCTCGACGATGGAGCTTGGTATTTACACGGTTGCTTTGAGTGAAACGCACTTAGGAGGAACACAACGATGACGATGCCTATTAAGCGACGAACAATGTTAAAGGGGACTGCGGGGCTGGTGGCCGGTGCGATTGCGCAGGACAGTCTTGGACAGGAAACTCGTAGTCAACCAACGATCTGCGTTTTCACGAAGCCATTCAATTCACTGACACCTGAACAACTTGCCAAAGAGATGGCCGAGTTGAACATCTCCGGGATCGAAGCACCTATCCGTCGAGGCGGACATGTCGAGCCCGCGCAGGTAGAAGACAAGTTGCCCGCATTGGTTGAGGCACTACGAGCACGCAATCTCGAAATCACGGTGATGACGAGCGACGTCAATGACCCAAGCGATCCGATGACCGAAACCGTCCTATCTACGGCGGCGAATCTGGGTATCAAGCGTTACCGTCTGAAGTACTTCAAGTACGACGCCAGCAAACCGATTCGAAAGCAGTTGCGTGAATGGAAAGCAAAACTAAAGGACCTTACTGACCTGAATCGTGAGCTTGGCATTCGTGGCCTATACCAAAACCACGCCGGCGACGGCTACTTCGGAGCAGCCCTGTGGGACATGGCGGAAGTTCTCGAGGGAATCCCCAAAGAGAGCTTGGCGGTTGCTTACGATATTCGCCACGCGACAGTTGAGTCGGGGATGAATTGGCCGACGACGTTTCGTCTGATTCGGTCACACGTCGACACCGTGTACGTGAAAGACTTCGTTTGGCGGAAGGGCGAACGCAAGCCCATAAACGTGCCTCTTGGAGAGGGGCGAGTCTCTCCGAAATTCTTCGACTTGCTAGTGGAAAGCAACTTTGATGGTCCAATTTCACTGCACGAAGAA
>CAYQMZ010001046.1:0-2439 GCA_964418725.1 uncultured Pirellulaceae bacterium | reverse complement strand
TAGCGCAGGCTCTTACGTTGTGGCGAGATCAAGCCGACCGCGTCTTCACGCTGCAATGCGAATACGGGGTACAATGATGACGGGGTCGCCAACCACGGCCGAATCAACCGCTTGTTGGGCCACATTTGATTGGAGTCATCATGCAGTCAGTCTACGGATATGCGTTTGCACTGGCCATGTTTGCAGCGATGTCTTCTGTCGTTCAAGCCGAAATCTCCGACGCAGAATTCAAACGGCTGCACCGAACTGTCCGCCCCAACGCAGATGCAAGTTGGCGATCGATCCCATGGAAGACTTCGCTGCTTGACGCGCAGCAGTTGGCAAGCAAAGAAGGCAAGCCAATCTTCATTTGGGCAATGGACGGTCATCCACTTGGGTGCACGTGAAACAACGGCGTGCTCGACCGTGAGTCGACTTTTGCTGATCCGCAGATTGTGCAAATGCTACGAACAGACTTTGTGCCGGTCGCGATTGATCAAGCGTACCAGCGGCGTCAAAAAGACACGGAGGGAGACTTCTATCGCCAGATTGCCGGACAAGGCCCTCGGTCTGATTTTAAGGCGACGACGCAAGGCTTTTACATCGCAACTCCTAGCGGATCGCTGCTGCTGTACAACAACAATCGTGATCCTGAAAAGGTCCTTCGCCGTATGAAAGAGCGGCTCCAGCAATTTGCCACGTTGCCGCAAGCAGATCGGTCGTCTGCACCGATTACGGCCAAGTCTCGTGATCCTCGTTGGGACGTGCGGTTACCTGAAGGGGCCTTAACCGTCCGCGTGCGCGGGAAAGTGCTGGGAGGATATGAACCCACCAACAATCGTTGGCGAAAGATCTTTCAGGAGGCGGTGTCTCGCGACAATTTGTGGATCTCTGCCGCCGAGGAAAAGGAACTAACAGCCGGAAATTGGCCAAAATCACTGGGCCTGCGATTGGCAAGGTTTCACCTGTTGGATGCGACACGCGGTGAACCCTTGATGTGGACGAAGGAAGACGTGCGTTCGATCGAGATTCAATTTGATGGCAACCAGCTCCAGCTGACGGGCGAGGTGCGTTTGGAAAGCGGCGATGGTGATCGCGGTTACCAATGCAATATCAAAGGAATCGTGGAATCTGATGGCGATCGATTGACTCGTTTCGATGTAGTGGCGAAAGGGCTGTGCTGGGGAGATGGTCCCTACACGGGCGGTGGACCGAAAGGCAAGTTCCCGCTGGCGCTTGCTTTTGAATTGGCCGATGGAAAAGACCCCGCGGATGCAATCCCGCCACAAGGTTGCAAAGGTTGGCCGCAAGGTTACATGCAGTCGATCAAATAGGGCTAGGGACGTCTCGGAACGACTTCTCGATTCGTAGTCGACCAGGATTGTTCGCTCGACGACTGAACGAAACTGCGGCTACGGGAAAACGCCGATCGCGGTTCTATTTCGGAATACGCAATCCGATTGTGTACGATGTGCGTTCAACAAGCGGATATGTCGTAGATGGGCCAAACAAGAATCTGATTGGCAGGGAGCGCTGGAAAATGATGCTGACAAGATCTTCACACACAGCTCTGTTTGTTCTGCTAATGGCAGGTAGCCTGTTTGCTGGCGAACTGTTAGGCCCAGGGGAGGACAGCTACGACCGTGAATTGGGGCAGATCGGAGCAGGAACGCTCGCCTCGCCGATCGACTATGAGTTGTTTCGTCCTCCCGGGCACGAGCAAGGGAATCTGCCGTTGGTCGTATTCATGCATGGCCTGACCGATGGCTTGCCACGAAAGCAAGCGAGGCTGAATCAAACAATGCACGATCTAGTGCACGCCACGCAAAAGCAGAATGCCGAACGCGGCGTAGAGTGCATCGACGAAGGTGGGGAGACTGACTTAACTTGCACTTACTTCAACGAACAGTTCGCGTCATTCTTACTGGTGCCAAAATCGACGATGGGCGCTAGTTGGTCGGATCCGGATCGGAACGAAATCAACACCTTGGTTGACGACGTTGTGGACCGTTATGACATTGACGACGAGCGAATCTACCTAGCAGGATTCTCGGATGGCGGATTCTCGATACTGCGATCCATCGCAGCGAATCCAGAATCATTTGCAGCCGCGGTGTCATTGTCGGCGGGCAGCACGGAGCGATCTCGACGCACAACCCGCGCACTCCAAAACGAGTCGCTTTGGTTTTTTCACGGCGACGATGATCCCGTAGTCAATCCAGAAATGTCCATCGGCCTCCATCAGGCCTTGGTGGAAGGCGGCGTGCAATCACGGTTGACGCTAGTGCCTGGCGGCGGCCATAACGCGGGATATGAGGTCGCGTTTCGAGATGCTGAAAACGAATTCTATCCGTGGCTTTTTGCTCAACGAAATCAGGACCCAGTCGGAGACTGTCTTGAGCTTGCCGCTGTGAGTTTGACTGGCGATCTAAACAATGACTCGTCCGTCACCTTCGCTGA
>CAYQMZ010001045.1:605-2443 GCA_964418725.1 uncultured Pirellulaceae bacterium | reverse complement strand
CTTCTCTGGCCCAACGAATACTATGCTTGCAATTTCCGCTGACGAAAGAGTCGTCGCCGTACAGACTGTTTCAAGCCGTGACACCCGAGACCATGTTCGCCAGGTCGAGCAAGACCCAGATTTCCTCAGTTCGTTCAATGAATTAGCGGTCAGTGATGTCCCCACCGCCGCGATCGACGCGGTCTCAGGTGCCACACTGACCAGCCTGGCAATTCGCGAGTCTATTGCCCTTCGACTAGGAGGCAGTCCAAAAGCATCACTGCGTTTTCCAGATCCGCTTGCCCTCTCCGACGTCCGCAATCTGTTTCCGAAGGCAGAAGCAATCCATCCAAAGTCAGGAACGTCAGTCACAGAAGTCAAAGGTTCCGATGAAGAGCTACTAGGCACTGTTCTGCGAAGCTCGCCAGCCGCCGACAATATTGTGGGCTACCAAGGCCCGACCGACTCCATGACGGGTTTCTCCACTGAAGGCAAGGTCGTTGGCATCGCGGTAACCAAGAGCTTCGACAACGAGCCGTACGTCGGCTACGTTCGGGATGATGCCTATTTCAAGTCGCTGTTTAACGGGCAAGACCTGCAACAGGTCGCCGCGTTTGATCCCGTTGCTGCCGAGTTCGAGGGAGTTTCCGGCGCGACAATGACAAGCATGGCTGTACTGGATGGAATCAGAGCAGCCGCACAGAGTCACCAAGAGAAACTCAAATCAAACTCCAATGACACGGCACCCGCCGGCATCCTAGTGAACACCAGCATTCACGACTGGGGCACCATAGTATGCGTCCTTGTCGGATCCTGCATCGGACTTACGCGATTAAGGGCAAACCGTCGCCTGAGTCTGTTGTGGCAAATCACCCTCATCGGCTACCTCGGCCTGACGGCCGGCAGCTTACTGTCCCAGGCGATGATTGTCGGCTGGGCTCGCAGCGGCATTCCTGTTGAGAAGGCAGCTGGATTGGTCTGCCTGTCGGTGGCTGCGTTTTCCATACCGATCTTCACTAAACGCAATATCTACTGCTCACATCTGTGCCCGCATGGTGCCGCACAACAACTGCTGAAGCGCAGGATTCGCTGGCAGCCCAAAATTCCAAAGCGTCTGAGAATCGCATTAGGTTTTCTGCCGGCGATCTTACTATTGTGGTGTGTATGGATCGGAATGACGTCCTGGGCGTACAGCTTGGTCGACATTGAGCCCTTCGATGCCTATGTCTTCCGCATTGCCGGATGGGCAACAGTGACCGTTGCCGTAGTTGGTTTGGTCTCGTCAATGTTCGTGCCCATGGCCTACTGCAGGTACGGATGTCCGACTGGCGCACTGCTCGGCTTCATCCGATTCAACGCCCAAGCCGACCGCTGGACAGCCCGAGATTGGACTGCCGTTCTCGCTTTGTTGATAGGCTTATCCGTCTGGCTGCGGGCTTAGTTGGCTGGTTTCGCTTGCGATTTTATGGCCGCAAGTGCTCCCAATTCTCGAGAACGAGCCTACTCTGGTTCGAGCCATGTCCATGTGGGCGTATCCAGCTAGGGACACGCAAATCAGCGGCACCGGCTTTGACTATCGAACTCGAGACTCAAACTCCTGTAGAATGTGGATCACTGGTACCAGTCGATCCCAAGGGAGCTCCCATGCGAAAACCTCCTCAGCAGTACCTCATCAGGATTTTCATTTCGATACTGCTGGGGTTCGTCCCTCGTATAGCCACCCACGCAAACGAGCCGCTCGACGCAAAGTCACTATTCAAAGCGAGCCGACTCGTTGAAGTCGAGATCGAACTGCCAGCCGATGACTGGGACAAGCTTCGCAAGCAGACGAGGGGACGCGGTGGTTTCGCCGCTATGTT
>CAYQMZ010001045.1:0-595 GCA_964418725.1 uncultured Pirellulaceae bacterium | reverse complement strand
CTTCAAGGGCGACGTCACGATCAATGGGAAGAAGATCCCTTCCGTCGGAATTCGGAAAAAGGGCTTCATTGGATCACTGGACGAAGTGCGTCCGTCTTTGAAGATCTCCTTTGGCAAGTACATCGAACAACAGCCCATCACAGGCCTCGACCGCCTAACCCTGAACAACAACAAACAAGACACCGCACTCGTAAGCCAGTACCTGAGCTACAAGGTGTTCAACGCCGCCGGCGTTCACGCACCTCGTTGCAACTTTGCACGCGTCACGGTCAACGGCGATTACCTTGGGATCTATTCGAACGTCGAATCAGTAAAGACGCCGTTCTTGAAGGATCGCTACGGTGACGCGAGCGGAAACCTATACGAGGGTACCGTCACGGACTTCTACCCAAGAACGGTGGACAAGTTAGAAGCGAAAACCAAAATAACCAAGCACAAAGCTCGTGACGCCGTTCGCCTCGCAAAACTGCTCGCGTCCGATGAAGACCTCCCGATGAAGGAAATCGAAGAACTGGTCAACGTCGACAGCTTCCTCAAGTACTGGGCAGTTGAAAGTCTTATTGGTTTCTGGGATGGCTATACGCAAAACCAGAAC
>CAYQMZ010001044.1:0-2445 GCA_964418725.1 uncultured Pirellulaceae bacterium | reverse complement strand
AAACCAAGAGGCATTCAATGTGATGTCCGGTCGACGTCGAAGACGCGCGATTTCGACGCCCCAGTGTGCAGCCTGCTGCCTGATGCGCGCGGCCCGCATATCGGGTTGGTGCGTGGAAGCGAGGCTGCGAAGCATTTCCTGATCCCAATCGGGTATCTCGACGTTGAGCTCCGTTGGCATTTGCACGGGCGACGCCGGATCGCGACCAACGAGTCTGTTCAGCTTTACCTTGGTCGAACTCACTTGTTGCCGCAACGTGACAAGCTGTTCCTGGATATTGCTGTACTCCAGCGTTCCCGACAGCACGTCACTTTGTCCGGCCTTTCCCGTGGCAACTTGGGAGCTGGCCACTTCGATCAACGATTCCAACAGCTCTTGGTTGGCTTGGTGGATATCGATCTGCTTTTGAAGGACGTACAGTCGATACCACGCTGTTCTGATTTCAGCGATGATCGCTAACCGCCGGGCTTCATAGACTTGAGCGAGAGCTGCGGCTTGGAAGCATGCTTGCTGGGCTTGGGCGTCGAGCCTTGGTAACCACGGTAGCAACTGAGACAGTGTCAAATTGGCTCGTTGCGATCCGGCTGCCGTTTCGATCGGGCTTATAAAAACGTTGGCACCCAGCTTGGGATCTGGCAGTTCGTCGATGTAGCGCACCTTGGAACGCGCTGCCTGATACTCTCGCCATAGTCGACAGAGCGTCGGGTTTCGTGAGGCCTGAGCTTCTAAATCAAAAAGGTCCTCAGACACTTCTTCGTAGAATGCAACGACATCGGGAGTCGTGCTTGGTGTCGCGACATCATCCAGTTGCGTCGCTTGGACGATGTGCGATTCGTCCATCGTGGGAGCAACGCTCGATGGCAGATGCCGATCACTGTGCAGCGAGCAGCCCGCAAGCAAGCACGTCAAAGGCAGGAGGTAGATGAGACGAGTCATTGCCGCTTTCCAGGCAAAGTCGGATCGGCACAATTGCTCCTGTTGTATCGACCTCGTTGGCCGTGATCCTGCGGAATAGCCGTGCGGGAGCGGTTGTTAGGCCTGCGGAAAATATACGGGCCAGCGAAAACTTGCCGTTTTGAAGTGGCCTGCTGGTTGGCAGTAAGATGTCGCTCGAAACTACACCGGAAAGACCTTTCGGCAGGACAAACGCGACACTGCGGTTCGCCGGTCGGTTTGCAGATCAGTCACTACATCCCACGATTCGCATCAAAGTTCAGCAGGCTCGAAAATGGTTTCGCTTCAACAAGCTCCGAAATTCGACATCAATGCCGCCCAGAAACTGGTCAGACAGCTGTACGGTATCGAGCCGACATCTCCAGCTAAGGCGATGGCTAGTGAGCGAGATCAGAATTTTCTGATCGAGTCCGACGCAGGCCAATTCGTTCTGAAAATATCGAACTTGGGAGAGGAGCGAGAAAGCCTTGTCGCTCAGAACGAAATGATGTCTCGAATCGCCGACGCTAGTTTGGCCGTCGGATCGCAATCCGTTCGCGTCATTAAATCGGCCCGTGGCGAATTGATTGAAACCGCAGGTAACGTCGAAAAGCAAAACGGAGTTGCGAGTGACCAGGATCAGTTTCTCGTTCGCCTGGTAACGTTTGTTGCGGGCCAACCGATGTCCCAATTGCAGCATAAGAGTAAAGCGTTGTTCAAAGACTTGGGGTGCGTGGTCGGGCGTATGAGTGGGGCACTTGAAGGCTACGATCACGTGGCACTTCATCGAGACTTTCATTGGGATCTGGCGAACAGTGTTCGCGTGGTTGAGTCGCGACTCGAGTTGATCAACGACCCCGTCAAGCGGCAGCAGGTCGAATCGTTGTTGAATCGGTTCAAGCAACATACGGTGCCGCTGCTAGACAGATTACCGCAGAGTGTGATTCACAACGACGCGAACGATGGAAACTTGATTGTCGAAACGGTTGACGATGCTGTGGTTCCCAATCGAGTTGCTGCTGTGATCGATTTCGGCGACGCAGTTTGGAGCTGGACAGTCAACGAGTTGGCGATCGCTATTGCCTATGCAATTCTCGAGCAAACGGATCCACTGAGGTCGATGCTGCAGATCTTGGACGGCTATCTAGAGCAGAGGAAGCTAAATGAGAATGAAGCGTCGGCATTGTTCGGTTTGGTCTGTATGAGGTTGTGTTCCAGCGTCGCCATTGGTGCCCAGCAGCAACAGGAACAGCCTGACAATCCGTATCTATCCGTCAGTCAAGCTCCGATTGCCAACACGCTACCGCACCTGGTCGATACCCCGTTTGAGTTTGCGGCGGAGATGATTAGAGAGCGAGCTGGCATGAATCCGTGCCAACGCAACCAGAGAATCAAGAATTGGTTGAAGGAGCCAACTCGGCAGTTCGTCTTTCCCATCGCGTTGGCCGATGGTGATGTTGAGGCTGACCGGCTGGTTTCGGAGTTATTGGTGCTAGATCTGGGCGTCGAAAG
>CAYQMZ010001043.1:0-2457 GCA_964418725.1 uncultured Pirellulaceae bacterium | reverse complement strand
CGGTGTGCCCGCATTGGAACCGATCGAGGGACGACCATCGATACGTCCGCACGAACTCCCCAGTGCAGCCTTGAAAGTTCCCATCATGTGCAACCTGGGAACCAAAGAAGGTGTGACAGACACTTCCAATCGCTTCGCGCGGGTCTGGCCTGCAAACCAAGTCTTCTTTCGATCCGTTCGGGGGAAAGGTGGTTTGCTGGGAGTTGCCGTTGATCCTTTAACATCGCACGAGTGCGGGAACCAGCGATATCTGGCGACTCGCTGGCTCGACGCATGTTTGTCCGAACGTCTACCTAAGCAAGCCAAGCAGCCACTACGCTCGATGCCAAGCAATGACGTTTGGCTCGCCCCGCCGACAGGTTCCGTTGCTAGGCCAGCAGCAGACCAACAACAAACAGAACCCTTCGAAATGGCCTGGCTGCCCAACTCAGCCATCGCGAAGCTTTGGATGCAGTATGTCTCCGATACCAAAGTACTGGACACAACTCCGCCACCGAATCCAACACAAATTCAAGTTAAAGACGACGTTGTTACGTGGCAGGCCGAGGCGGACTTAGAAAGCGGTCTTGCGCACTTCATCATCCAGCGCGATGGCAAGTTCTTGGCCCGCCTGCCGGAAATAGACAAAGGCCGATTCGGCCGCCCCGTGTTTCAGGGGATGCAATACAGCGACACGCCAACGCGTCCGCTGATCCCCATGCGATTCGTGGACAAGACTGCCGACCCCTGCAAGAAACACGTGTATCGTGTCACCGCGGTCAACACGGCTGGTATTCAGTCATCGCAAAACTAACAAGCAACTTCTCGTACTTGAAGGCTGCACAGCTCGCCGATTCTGAAATCGTTGGTCGTGCGAAAAGCCGACGGCTTCTATGAGACTCGCTTGGCTTTCTTAATGTAGTCCGGATCGATTTCAACACCGAAACCAGGTCCACTTGGAACTTGAATGATTCCGTCCTCGCACTTCAACGAGGACGTGGCGCAGTTGAAAGGAACCTTGCTGTATCCTTTGAATTCCATGTGCGCGGCGGCATTTGGGATGTACGACATAAAGTGCAATGCGTTCAAGTAGCCCATTCCCCAACCGGACATATGCGGTGTGCACGGCACGCCGACCGCATGGGCCATCAACGCCACGCGTGTTGAACGAATAAAGCCACCGAAGTAATGGAGGTCGGGCTGCACTACGTCTAAGCCTCGGTTGAGGATCGTCCACCGAAAACGACGGAGACTAAACTCCTGTTCTCCACCAGCGATCGGTATGCTTAGAGCGTCGGCCACCTTTTTCGTTTCCCACAGATCGTCGAACACGCATGGCTCTTCAAAAAACGCGTAGTCGTGTTCTTCCATCATGCGACCAATACGGATTGCGTTGCCAGCGTCGTAGGAGCTATTGGAATCGGCGTAAATCGTCATTTCATCGCCGAAAGCTTCTCGCACCATCGGAATAAGTGCCTCGGATCTTCCGGGACGAGAATCCTTGTTGTTGCTAAGCATGCCACCGACGCGAAACTTGACGGCGCTGGCTCCCGTTTCCGAAACGAGTTTTCGCAGATAGTCAATCTCCTCCTTTGGTGCGTTGCCGCGATTGCCACTCGCGCGGTAGACAGCAACGTTGCGGTTTCGGACGCCGCCGAAGAGCTGGCCAATCGACTTCCCCGAGACCTGACCAAGCAGCTCAAGAATCGCCATTTCGGCTGCGGCGACACAGACCCAAAGCGCAAGCCCCTGAAGTTTGTACGTGATTCGAGGCCGAAGCAGTTCTTCCAGCAATGACTCTACTTTTCGAGCATCTTTGCCAACGAGATAGGCCGCGACTCGATTCTGAAAAATGGGATAGACATCAGAAAACCAACCAGAGTTAGCCGAGATCACTCCTTCGGCCCCCTCGGTGGATCGTACGCGGACCAGATATTCGCCTCCATTGCGAAGCAGTTCCATAGATTCGATGGTGACCGCATCGTTCAACGTTTCCAGCCGCAAAAGCGGCCCGGCTGCCGCGCGATCTAGTTCTGCGGTCGATGTAGGCTCCGCACCGAAACCATTATGGACTGCAGATACCAGTGGAATGCTGGCCGCGGCCAACCATGATCGCCGTGTAATAGACATCTTCATCCCCTGATTGAATCTCTGTCTTGCCGAACCGACACGTTCACAGCCGCACAACGACTGCCCAACATTGAATCAGGATACGGTTCAGCAGGTACGGATCTCAACACCCCTACCACAACCCTCAAGCGAAAGTCCCCCATCGAACTCGCGACAGCCAACGTCAACACACCTCCACACTTGTGATTGAGGGCACCCAGTTTATTGTCGACGGCGAAGAACTTACCGATCTGGAACTTGGTGAATCGGTGGACGCTAGTCGTCGTAGTGTATCGGGCACTTTTGCGGACGGATCTCGGTTCCGCGTCAATACACCGCGTTTCCTCGAATCCGTACCCGTGCGGCTGA
>CAYQMZ010001042.1:0-2459 GCA_964418725.1 uncultured Pirellulaceae bacterium | reverse complement strand
ATCGCGGGTCGCGCGGACGAGATGACGGAAGTGCGTGTCGAGCTTCCGTATGGATGAGAAAGCTCTGAGTTCAGCGGAAGTAGAGGGCGTAAGCAGTGGCTAATTGGTCACCGGCGTCGCCTGCGTCCGAGGAGCAAGAGTAGGCCTAGTGGTAGCGCCGAGATGCGGTTGGGTTCCGGGACAGGACTGACTTGCGGTTCGTCCCCAAGATATACGAGTCGAGGTTCTTCGGAACTCTCCGAAAGAAAGAAGTCGATTTTCACCCATCCAGAATGGCCATCCGACGTGAAATCGTCGACCGGCGACGGAGCTCCGGAAGGAACGAAGAATGTTGGATCGTGACTGTCCTCGCTTGCATCATTGTGATCTTCAAGCGTGAAGGCTCGAAAGTAAAGATCGAATTGCCCCAATCCGCCAAAGTCAGGCGTTCCACTTGTACGAGTCGACGCTGCCGAGTTGGTTTCGATGATCAGTTCGTACGTACCGCGTTTGAGCGTGCCGCACATTTCAAGCCGACGAGACTCTTGATCGTTTGGTTGGAAGCGAATCAGCTCTTCGCCCGTGATTGCATTGCGTATTCGAAAGGAGAATCCGTCTTCGACCAAATCAGCTGCGAGTGTCGTGTCGAGCACAAAGTCGTGCTCTTCGCCCAGGTGATACTTGGCGGTGAGTGACGACGTGGCGACGGATGCCGCCGAACTGTCATCGGTCGTGATACTCGATCGGATATCGGCGTGGCTTCCGACTCTACCGGACGCCTCTATTGTGGTTGCGTCGGCCCAACTTTCGAGCCGAGAGTATGCCGAAGCATCCGCCAGAAGGAAGCCCGAATCGCTCTCGACTTGTGCGTACAAGGGCAACTCGTCGGGTGTGGATGCAGTTCTGCCCATGCGCGACCGAGTCGTTTCGCCTTGCACGCTCACGCGTGCGTGTGCGTCCGAAAGCAGACGCGGTGTGAGGGATACGAGATGAATCGGCGCCGGAGTTGGGTCGTCGGCTAGACGAAAATCGATTGAAGATCCGTCCCGCAGCAGCGGGATCGTTGTTCCTGAATGAGCCGCGGCTCGCCAAGGACTATCCGTTTCCGGAGACAGTTCGTACGCGATTGGTTGAACGTCGCCGATCCATGCCTCAGAGGCTGGGAGGTCGAAGCCGTCGAATTGTTTGGACGACTCGCGTCGGCTTTGTTCGATTAGCTGCGCGTGCACCCCCGTGGAGAGTATCAGTGTGGTCGCGAGAATCGTGAGGAGTTTGCCCATCACGGTGGAACCGGAGGTGAGTCGAAACGTGAAAGTTCGTAACTCCCAGCGTAAACGAAATCGCCGTGATGTCGAATCAGACGCGCCTATTTGACGGCAATCTGGCGTCTCGTTCGTTCAGGCTCTCAAACGTGATACTGACTGTTGGGCGTTCGCTGCTCCGGCGCTTGTGGCTAGGCGTGGACGACGTCCGTTCCTGCCAGATGGTCATGGCCGCAACGTGGCGGTGTTCCGTTGAGAATCCAAAGCGCGTTGAGCATTGGACCCAGCGGAATTACGGCACAGATGACTCCCGCAAGGATAATGCGAAGGAAGACTCCGCTGATGAATCCTGGTGGGTTACCGAAGCCGTTCACGATCTTGATGCCCATCAGCATCTTGCCAGGCGTTTGTCCTCGTGTCGCAATCAGTGTCCAGATGAACGGCTGATAACAGATGAAGAGCCCAAGGTGACATATCAGGAAGATTAGCTGAAGGTCGACGCTATTGTTAGCCTCCGGAGCGGGGCAAAGCCCAAGTTGAACCGTAAGTTGCCCAAGCCCGAAGCTCAGCACAAGGACGCCGATGGTAATGAAGCTGTCGATGATTGCTGCACACAGGCGAATCGTTGGCGGCGCGTGCAGGGTGACTCCCCGAAACTCGTTTGCCTCAGCATTCCTCTCCTCGGCCCGCGCTTTCGCGATCTCGTCCATTTCTTCGCGCGTAAGAGGCTTGTCGTTGAATTGGCCCTGCTGAACACTGATTTTGCTCATCGCGGCCAACACGCGATCGGTTTCCATCAGTTCGTCGTCATTGACGACTGGCGCCGTTTGCTGTTGGCCACAGAAAGGGCAAGAGACTTCAGTGCCCATATGTTCAGCAGGTTCGTGCCGCTGTTGATAGCATTTTGTGCAGCGGAATTCGACGAATAGATCTGAGGCGACTTCGGCGGTCGTGGTCATGGCGGTTAGCTCGCACAAAAATAGCGAAATATTCTTGGTTAGCTGAACGTAGCTTTCTGTTTGATGTCTCGCCGCCACATACTTTCAAGCGGAGCGACAAAAAAGACGCCGATTGGCTGAATAATGGGTAACCCCCCGCTGGAATCCGACTTTCTAATACGAGCGGCGTTCGCGGGAGGGGCGCTGGTGAGCACCAGCGAACCATGGGGAGGGTAGAACTAACTCGTTGTTCGCCCTCCCCGACACACTCGCTAAAGCT
>CAYQMZ010001041.1:0-2460 GCA_964418725.1 uncultured Pirellulaceae bacterium | reverse complement strand
CCTTTACGCTCAGAGGGGAAGCCTCTCAAGACCTGCAGCCCTGGTTCGTTGCGCTGGCAAAGTCGGCAGGGCAAACACCCGGCTACACGGGCGAGAGCTAACGACGCCTGAACCAGCAGCAACAGAACATGAGGATCGACATACCAGTCAGCCCCGATGGCTCCGGAACGGCCTGAACAAATGCCACCGTTTGGCCATACGAACGAGACAAGTTGAGAAAGTCCACGAAGTCGACTATTGCGTTGCAGTCGAGATCACCATCCGCTTCGCCTCCGACGAAGCCAAAGCCTCGCGACAGAATCAGAAAGTCCGAAAACTGAACTACACCGTCCTGATCGATGTCACCCAAACTGGGCGTGCATGGAAGTGCCTCGCGCACAAGGATTCCCGTCAGATGGGATCTTGCCGTGTTCGTAATGGCTAACCGCAGATTCTGAGAACGTCTGTCAGCCTCGAAGCTTCCAGCCACGAAGCTGCCGTAGCCATTCGCTCCCTCGCCCGGAACAACGACCGTGTTTTCGATCGGCTCGTTGTCACCAAAAATCGCAATACGAGACTGAGCGTTCGGGAATACGCTCGGGCGTTCGTCGGTGTACCACAGCTGAATCAAATAGTCGGTCCCAACCGTCAATCCACGGATGGGGTAAATCGCATTCGAGTCCGTACCACGCAACTCAGCCACCGAGACATTGGTGAATGCGACATGCGTCAAGAACGCGTCGTATTCGCTGTCGCCCGTGCTCTTGGGCGACGAAAGGGCGTGCGGAACATCAATCGCTGTCCTTCCCAAAAAGTCGGCAATCGGCGCCGATTCGAAAACGACTCCGTCGAGCGTGACAGTGGAGGGCGGCCGACGACTACTCGAATCCGTCTGACTGCGGCCATTGATCGCGAGAACAACATTGCCACCGTCGACCACATCTTCCGCAGCATCAGCGGTCGTCGCCTGAACCGTTGCCCAATTAATTCTCGCGGCCGCTGCCAAGTCGCAGGAAATCAACAGCACCGCCGACAAGAGACTCAGCCTAGCAACAATCATCATGGTTACTCCCGCCCGGACCGCCTACCGTGAGCCAACGCAGAGGTTGATCTTAGTCCGTCAGCATAAGAATTCAAACTTTCCCGACCATACTCGCCCGCGAACTCAATCGCCAAAGACATGCTTGGAGAGCACTCGTAAACGGGACCGTCGGACTGACTTTTGACGCCGGCTCGCTTGCAAGCAGACGTTCCCGAAAGGAAGTCTCCGATCTGGAGGGGGATCGTCGTACACTAAGGACGTCGCTAGCAACGACATTCCGAAAAAGCTTGAAAGAAAACGAGCCTTGCCGTGTGTCTCTACTATGCCCAAGAAAAGTGACAACTGGCCGGAGACGAGCGAAACGCTCATTCAACGGGTGAAGGATCCGCGGGATGCGGCGGCCTGGAGAGCATTCACGGAGATCTACCGGCCAGTCGTTTATCGCATGGCTCGCGGTCGCGGTTTGCAGGATGCCGACGCGGAAGACTTGGTACAGCAAGTAATGCTCTCCATATCCAATGCAATCGAACGGTGGGAACCGGGCTTACCACCGTTTCGCCATTGGCTTCGCAAACTCGCCCGTAACGCCATCATCAACGCGATAACGCGCCGCAAACCAGACCTCGGTGCTGGTTCGACAAGCGTCCGAGAAATGCTTGATGCTGTACCGGAATCTAGTCCACTGACGCGGGAACTTGAAACGCAAAGTCGCGAGGAGACGATGCGTTGGGCTGCTGAGCAGATTCGCCGTGAATATTCGGATGCAACCTGGCAAATGTTTTGGCGCACTTCCATCGACGGAGAACCAGTGGCCCATGTGGCTCGGGATCTGAGTCGGTCCACGGGCGCAGTTTACATGGCGAGGTACCGTGTGATGCAACGGCTGAAAGAAAAAGTCAACGAAGCAACCGACCTGTGGAGCGAAAGATGAAAGCAGCATCCCCATGTTTGCAGGATGAGGAAGTCAAAACACTTCTTGACCGTGACTTCACACCGCAAGACCAGAAACAACTGGAGTCGCATCTCGCCAATTGCCCAAGCTGTCGCGAACGAATCGAGCGTTCCATTGGGCCCGACCAGTGGTGGTCCGATGTGCGACAATCACTCGCTGCAAATCCGCCTAACGGCGACTACCAATTCGATCTACTTCGTGACGAATCCAACGACGAAGGGATGCACTCCGCAGCAACGAACAGGTTTCTTGAGCTGCTGGGGCCCACCGATGATCCAGAAATGTTGGGCCGTATCGGCACGTATGAAATCTCAGGATTGCTTGGCCAGGGAGGCATGGGAGTTGTCTTCAAGGGTTTCGATCGGTCGCTCAATCGATTCGTAGCGATCAAAATGCTTCAGCCGCACTTGGCTTCATCGGGGGCGGCTCGCAGTCGATTCGCTCGCGAGGCACAAGCCGTCGCCGCCGTCGTTGACGAACACGTGAT
>CAYQMZ010001040.1:0-2462 GCA_964418725.1 uncultured Pirellulaceae bacterium | reverse complement strand
AGACCAGACGCATACAGTTTCCCAGCCTCTTCCAGCAAAATCTCTTGCTGCTCGTCGGTAAGCTCCACGGCCACTTCAGCTCGCACATCCTGCACGCAAACAGACAACATTGCCATGAAGACCACTGCAACTCTTGCCGCATAGCCGGAGTTTTTCATTCCCGAGTTTGGCCGCTGCACGGGCAACATCTCGACCGCTCGAATCGCCTCTGCACGCAGCACTTCAAGTGACTCACTGTTCAACGGACTATAGGCCGCCTGCTCGCAACGATGCAGTGCGTCATCCAACATCGGTGCAACAACTCCGTCCGCCAATTCGTTTCGGGCGTCCGACAGAACCTCGGCGAGCTGCGAGTGTGTGGTCGCAGCCCGGATCTTTTTCAATGTGAGTTTGTTGAGATTTCGATTGGCTGACCACTTCGTTGAAATTGATGTACCGTCTCTCCACAACCACAGCAGTGCACAGATAGACGGCGGAAACCCGATCATCAGCCATGACCATGTTGCAACGGATTTCGACGTGCGTAGTGCCTCGCTGGCTGGGTAATTGTTGACCTCGAAGAGCGGAGCTTTCTTTTCTGAGGCAGGCTTGGACTTATCGACAACGCTCTCGGATGACGCGGATGTTCCGACGATATCGTCCAAGGATAACTTTTCCGCCACGGCGACTGTGATCGGAATCGAATTGGTGTACGTCGTTTCGAATTGCTCCGTGATTGGGTTGAAGAACGAAAATGGGATTGGCGGTATCGCGGTGATCCCATCACGGAGCGGTCGAATCGTTGTCGTAAACAGCTTTCCGTTTCCTTGAACGAAACCTGCCAACGCATCGTCCGCAATCTTAAAGTCTCGGGTCAACGACTCCACCGAAGAAAGCGGTGGCGGCTGCACCAACTCCATGGGCGAGTCACCTTGCAGCACAAGTTGCAAAGTAATCGGATCACCGGCAGTTGCGTCTGTTGGCGTCGCTTGTGCGGCGATGGCAAATTTCCCGACCGCTCCACGATACTCATCCGGCCGACCCTCGAGTGGGACTTCGACGACTCGTAGCGCCGGTGCGCTTGCCGATGCAAAAATGGGGCGAGTCTCAATTTCGGCTCGCTGTCCCGAGAAAAACGGATCCGACAGCATGTCGTCGAAAATAGACCCCAAAGGACTCATTGATCTGCGCCGCGAAACGCGAATCGAAGTTGGATAGTCAACTTTGATTTTGACTTCCCCAACATCAATTTCACCTGGTCGCTTTGGATAGACTTTCGCTTCGATTTCGTACAGGTAGTACGAACGCGTCGCACCCTGATTATCTGGTCGAAGCGTTTCTTTGGCACTCAGCTCGGCTCGTCCTTGGGACGCCAAGTCAATCGTTTCTTGAAACATCCCCCAAGATGTCGAATCCGAGATTCGTTCCCACATCTGCTGTGCACTGAGCTTGAGGTTGCGCTCGCGATCGGAGAAGGGACGCAGCCAAACTTTTAGTGTCAACTTCACTGCTTGCCCGACGTACACACTCTTCGAATTGGCTCGCCCTGCCTCAGTATCATCGATTTCGACGAATAGCAGATCGCCCGTTTCGCTTGTCGTTGCGATCAACTTCAGAGGCGGCGTCTTTTGTGGACCGCCGTCGACGAGGACGTCGACACTAGGGATCACGAATTCTCCCACTCGCTCAGGCGTGACGGCATACTGCCAAGCAATCGTGGTACGCTGTGCACGACGACCGTTTCGAATCTCGACGTGATGACTGCGTTGCGGAGGTCCGGCCTGGCGAATCTGTAGACCGTCGACTTGTGGTGGTATCGGCCTGTCGTACTTGCGACTGTTGGTCACGGCGATCGTAAGCGTTACGGCTTGACCGACATACGCTTCACGAGTCGAAAGTTCAGCCAATACCGTTTGACTGTAGCCACAGTCGGCGAACCCAACTACTAGGCAGCACGCCACGCAGAGTCGCATGATTTGACGCACGTAACTGGCCATTACCAATCCTTTTCCACACGCAACCTTCGCGTACGCATCTGACGAAGCTTTTCCAACCGGCGGCGGAAGTCGCGATCTCGAATCGCCTGCATCATCTTTTGAGCCTCCTGCATCGTCATCCGCTGACCAGGCTTAAAGGAGTCCGGCAACCGCTTGGGCTGTGCGTTTGGATCCGCCTCATTACTCGGCTTTAGTTCGCCCTGAGGCTCCTGCTTGGAAGTTTCGTTTTCGGACGATGAATCGTCGCCTTCCGATTCACTGGTCTGCTGTTCCTCGGATTGTTGCTGTGCTTGATCTTGGCTCTGTGGGTCGTTGCTCTGCTGACCGTCGTTTCTCTCTTCATCATTTTGCGGGTCTTGCTGATCGGAGCCACTGGCTTGCTGTTCCTCTTGGGAGTCTGCGCCCTGCTGACTATCTTGCTGCTGACCCTGTTGATCCTGCGGTTGCTCTTGTTGCTGTTTGCCGCTTTGCTTATCAGGCAGCTGT
>CAYQMZ010001039.1:0-2465 GCA_964418725.1 uncultured Pirellulaceae bacterium | reverse complement strand
GGTTAAGGCTCATCCGCTGACACTTAGCAAGCAATACCCGGAAGGACTTCTTACACTCTCGGCGACGCCTGACGCTCCGGCCGGTCACAGTTCGATCGCTGTCGTGGCGTCTGCAAAGGTTGGAGACGAACGAATCGAGCGAATAGCCCGCTCGGCAGCAATAACACGGGCGACCAACAACGTCGATCAAGTGCCAACGCATGCCAGGCTCTCGGACGATCTAGTCGTGACGGTTCTGGACAACGTGCCAGAACCACTGAAGATCGTTCCACTTGATGCATTAAGGACAAGCGTCGGTGCCAAGCTGCGTATACCGGTCAGTCTAGTCCGCGGGGAATCGTTGAAGGGACAGGAGCTTCAGATCTCAGGAGGTCAGGTTCCGAAGGGGCTAAAGCTGAATGCCGCAAAGAGCAAAACAGCTCAGGTTGCGGTGGAAGCGGAGCTACAGAAGCTGTCGCCCGGCGACTATACGGTTTCATTGACTAGCAAGATTAAGCATAAGCTCCCTCGCAATCTGTCGGCTGTTCGTGAGGCCGAAGCCGATTTGGCGAAAGCGAAATCACTGGTTGCCATGTTGCAGAACAAATGGGCAACAGAAAATGCGGTACTCGAACGCC
The DNA here is from genome assembly GCA_964418725.1 of uncultured Pirellulaceae bacterium. Taxonomy (GTDB): domain Bacteria; phylum Planctomycetota; class Planctomycetia; order Pirellulales; family Pirellulaceae; genus CAYNJG01. Next base: position 1,848 of record CAYQMZ010001039.1, on the reverse strand, counting down.
TTCGTCAGGTGAAAAACGGTAGCTCGAAAACGATCGTGGCGCTCGAGAGTACTTTGGAGGGTCCGAAACGGGAATTGGAACAGAACTTGGCGACACTCCAAGAGGTCGCGAAGGAACTGGCTGTCCAACTTTCGGCGGCTGCAAAAGACGTTTCCGACACATCGCTCTTGGATGCGGCCGACCAATCGCAGGCGAAGCTCAGGCAGCTGCGTGCGGATAGCAGAGTGCTGCAAAGCAAGATGAGCGACTCCATGGCACCACTAAAGGGATTGAAAGAGTTGCAGGTTGCGCAGCAACAGGAGATCGAGCGGCTGGTGACTTCACTTGCTGCGGTTAAGAAACGCCTAAGTGCGGCCGAGGCAAAGCAGGCCGAATTCGCCAAACAGCTTGAGGAACGACGTAAGAATGAACTGGAAAAAGAAGCCGAGTTCTATGTCTACTCGACGCCGTTGCAACTGCAGGTTAGGCCCTCACCAATAACGCTTCGTCTGCCCGATCTGTTGGAATTGACTGCTGGGGTCGAAACGGCGCTGCCGGTTTCTGTGCAACGTGAATTTGGGTTTTCCGGACCGGTTACGCTTCAACTAAACACGTCTGGTCTCAAGGGTGTCACAGCTTCGCCTGTTGTCATTGGCCCTGGGCAGTCGTTTGCAAGGTTGCTGGTGTCAGTCACCGACGAGGCGGCGGTTGGGAAAAGAAGAGTTAACGTCGAGGCGAAACTCAAGTTCAATAATGTTCCCATTCAAGACCAAGCTGCGACAACCGTGGATCTTTCAAAGAAGCAGAACAAGTGACGCTTTGGCGTTGCCAGGCAACAACGGCACAATAGTGAGCACGTTACACGCGGCAATTGGAATTGCTTGTGGTCAATCACGGCCAGACCCTAGGACAAAGTGAATCGATATGAAGAAACACCCATTCATTGGTTCCTTGTTGCGTGCCATTTTGCTGGGAGCGTTGGCTTGCGGCGGTTTGGCTGTTGGTCAAGACGAGGGGCGTGAGGTTGAATTGCCGGAAGCCGACCGGCAAGTAGAGTTCTACGAGGACGTTCTCCCGATTCTGCAACGCAATTGTCTGGCTTGTCACAACGAGAGCGAGACGGAAGGCGAGTTGATTTTGGAGGACTTAGAGAGCATCCTCGCTGGAGGCGACTCCGGTCCCGCGTTGGTTGTTGGTGATGCCGACGAATCGACTCTATTCCAACTGGCTGCGCACGGAACAGAACCGATCATGCCGCCGGTGGACAATGACGTCGGGGCAAAACCGCTGTCGCCTAGAGAACTCGGTTTGCTGAAGCTTTGGATCGATCAAGGAGCGAAGGCAAGCGACGATAGCGACGAAGAGCAGATCGACTGGAAGAAGGTTCCTTCTGCCTACGCCCAAGTCTTCGCTTGCGAGCTGTCGCCGGATGGTCGTTGGCTGGCGGCCGGCCGCGGTAACGAATTGGTCGTCTACTCCGTGATCGGCAACCGTCAGGTCGCAAGGCTGGTGGATTCGTCGATATCGTCCACTCATCCCGATTCAGCACATTTGGACGTTGTGCAGTCGATCGCTTGGAGTCCGGACCAGGAGACGCTGCTGAGCAGCGGTTTTCAGTGTGTCAAAGTGTGGCAGAAACGCCGTGCTCGGTTGTCGAAGTGGGAGCCGACGGCTGACGACTTGAAATCCGTGGGCGACGATGTGAAGCAAGACCAGAAATTCCTGCTCAACGAAGATCGCACTCGATTGGTACGAATCAATACCGACGGTGACGGCACCAAGGCGACCTTGATGGAGTTGCCATCTCGAAAGGTATTGAAAGAAATCTCCGCCGACGTGTTTAACGACAGTGTTGCGAAGGGACATATT
>CAYQMZ010001038.1:1656-2473 GCA_964418725.1 uncultured Pirellulaceae bacterium | reverse complement strand
CCCCAAGATCGCGAGTTTCCCCTGAGCGACCAAATCTTTCGTTGCATTGTGCCAACCTGGCACGTGACGCCGACACCCAGCTCACCAGGATGCGAATTGAATCAACAAGACTCTTTTGCCGCGGTAATCCGAGAGCGAAACAGGCTTGCGATTGTCAATTCTTGGTAGACGAAAGTCTTGATGCACTTGCCCGACGGTAGGTGCGTATCGCTCGGCGAACGACACACCGGCCAACATCCAACTGGTGGCAATCAGTAGCACGTACCTGAAAACAGCGTTCTTCATAGTCGCCCTTGATGAAAGTGGCCGCCGCTATCAGCATGTCACAGTCGGCTAGTTGGCTGGCACGAGTGAACGTACGCGATCGTACTCTGGATTCACACACTTTTTGCCCCATCGCTTCAAAGTACAGATCAACCCGATATCGGATTCGGGGGCCTGTCCCTTGTCGCCAGTGGATTCAATCCAGTACGCAAGCAACTTACGATGTTTCGCCAATTGTTCGGCAAATTTCGGATCGTCGGCCAAGTTCCTGATTTCGTGGGGATCGTTCTCCAGATCGTATAACTCTTCGGGAACTCGCGTCGATGCATCTCCGAAGAACAGCAACTGTGTTGCGTTTAACTGACCATCCGACATCAACTGCCGCAGCTTCTTGGTGACGGGCCAACCGTCCTTGTACGTAGGCTGCATGTAGGGCCGATCTGTGAGATAGTTGCGAAGATACTTGAATCGCGGCGTCACAACGGCTCGGATCTTCTCAATCGTGTAATCGCAGCGATCGCGCGCTGAAACTACGTAGTTGACGGGGTTGTAC
>CAYQMZ010001038.1:0-1646 GCA_964418725.1 uncultured Pirellulaceae bacterium | reverse complement strand
ATCCCGTGCAGCCACAACATATTCTCGCGGCTGGTAGTTCGCCGCCAAGAAATTGCGGCCCTCCATCCCCTTCGGCACGCCAATTCCGGAAACTGCCAACGATGCGGCAGAAACATCGATGCCGCTCACTAAGTCGTCACGGACCGAGCCTGGTTCGGCTCCAGCTCCCACAATGATTAGCGGCATGTGAATACCGCCTTCGTATAGTAGCTGCTTGTGCCGATGGAGCTTCATGCCGTGGTCGCTGAACAGAAAGATCTGTGTGTTTTCATACAGCCCATCACGTTTCAGAGCCGCAATCACCTGGCCGACTTGCTCGTCAGTCTTGAGCAAGCAGTCGTAGTGGTGAGCGATCTCTTCGCGAACTTCTTCAACGTCTGGATAGTACGGTGGGATACTGACGCTTTCGCGATCAATTCGTTTGGGCGCTCGTTTTCCCAATTTCCCGCCGCCGAGCTGAACTTGCCCAAAGAACGGTTGATCCTTCGCTTTCCCACGCCAGCAGTCGCCGGCAACTAACCTTGCCGGGCCCCAACCGCGTTTCTGTTTAGGAACATAGTCGTAGAAATCAGCCAGGTCGTACTCGAAGTTGTAGTCGTCTTTGCCGCCTTCATTGAAGGTCCAATATCCCGCTTGCCTAAATCGAATGGGCAAGGGAACGACATCTTTTGGCAACACGTTTTTGTCGTACTCGCCCATACTCTTGCCGCGAAACGAAGCACGACAACTGCGATGGTTATGTGCGCCGATCGTTGTCTGCATCATGCCGGTCACGATGGCCGACCGTGTCGTCGAGCAGACCCCGGCAGGCGTGTAGAACCGGGTGAACTTTGTCCCCGCTGCTGCCAAGGCATCAATGTTCGGAGTCTCGATTGACTCGTCGCCGTAGCAGCTAAACCAGCCACTGACATCTTCAAGGTAGATCCAAAGCACATTCGGCCGTTCATCGGCGACCAATTGACTGGGCACCAACAGGGCAGACAGGACAACTGCAAACAAAAAGCGAAGACCGTTCATTCTTCCCCCAACAAAGATCAAATCGACGTCGAACGCGAATCAGCGACTCAGTTACTGTTCAATTTCCGCTGAAATCAAACACTCAAACTCACGAGGAAAGTCGACGGAGACACGGGCGTGCACGGCCCCTTGTTTGTCATAGAATCGCTGACGCCCCGATAGAGCAAACACGCCTTCGTGCCAGATATTCGGATGAATATACAGTCCTGCTGAGCCGTCAAACCGGAAGCACACAAAGTCTTCTGGCTTTACATCATCGCCTGGCAGAGCAAGTGGCACATAAAACGGTTCACGCTGCTGCGGATGGAACAACTGCCCGCCATCCGGATGATAGTTGCAGTGCCAAAGCGATACGCGTTCCGGCTTTCGATCGTGATCTTCGCTGGCTTCATGCGGATCGCAACCGTAACCCAGCACATAGTGCCCGCCGACAGCTTCATTGCTGCCATACAGCACATCGCCCTTCCACTCGCTGACAAAGATCCCCTGAGTCGTTCCGCCCTCATCACCACAGTCTGGGTCGACAGGTCGCCACCCCTGAGCCGGCCAGCGTACGATTTCGATCTCAAAGGCCCCTGGGTCTGCGGGCACCAGTTGCCCATAACCCTTGAGAGACTCGTTGGTGGCCT
>CAYQMZ010001037.1:0-2485 GCA_964418725.1 uncultured Pirellulaceae bacterium | reverse complement strand
AGGGCGTCCGCCTCGGGATTAGATTGCGTTTTGTCGGCTCGCAGTGCGACTACCTGGCCGTCTTTCAATGCCTGAGCAAATTCGTCAGTCTCGATCGCCGCCGCCTCGTTCGATTTGCAAGTCAGACACCAGTCTGCTGTGAAGTCGACGAAAACAGGCTTTCCTTCGCGAGCCAGTTCTTCCAACAGCGACGCTGAGTAGTTCTGCCACACAATACCCTGGCCATCATGCGACTGAGCTTCAAGTGTCGCGGATTGCGACGCAGCACCAACTAGTCGCTGTGCAGCACGTTCGAATCGACTCTGCATCACGCCGTGCAACCAACCAAACGATGCGAATGTTGTTACAGCAATGATCGCGGTCGCCGCGCCCCATGCTTTCAATTGCGCTGGTGTCTCGGCATAGATCGGTGTCTTGCCGGCATGCCAAAGTGCGAGGCCGATTCCTAACAGCAGTAGTACCGTTGGGACAACGGCAGCAACGGGCATGAAGCTCATCAGATACACGACCGTACCGAGCATGATGAATCCCATGATCTGCTTGAACGTCACCATCCAATTCCCTGGCCGAGGCAGGAAGCGTATCGCTGCAGGAAACAATCCAACCACAAGGTACGGACTCGCCATTCCCAGTCCGACGGCGACAAAGACTGCATACGTCAGATATGTAGGTTGCGTCACGGCCCAAGCCAATGCAGCACCAAGAAACGGACCGCTGCATGGCGTCGCCAACAACGTGCTCAAGATACCTTTACTGAATGCTCCACCGTATCCTTCTTCCTTGGCTGCACCGGAAGCGTCGCCGACGAATCCTGGCAGGGGAATTTCCCATACGCCGAGAAAACTAAGCCCAAACGCGAAGACAATCGCAGAGAGCGTTACGGTGAAAGTAGCACTGCTGAACTGTTCGCCCCAACCAAGGCCAGCGAAGACGGCCAGCGTCGCCAAGACTAACATCACAGACAACAATCCAGCCGTGTATGCCAAATTCATCATCAGGATGCGACGGCGATCTTCGTTGGCCTGTTGTACAAAAGAAAGCAGCTTCAAACCAACAACCGGCAAGACGCACGGCATGAAGTTCAGAAGAAAACCGGCTACGAAAGCGAGCGGCAGCACGCTCCAAGCCGACTTCGTTTCCGAGTCAACAACCGCCAACTCGTCCAACGAAAACTGTCCACTGCCTCCACTGGAGGCGTTCGTATCCGAAGGTGCACCTCCGTCATTCAAAGTGGCCGCAATTCCGGTCGCATCAACTGCCGCCACCTCATTAGTGGCCACCAATCGTGCTTCAAAAGGATACGTTTGCGGAGCATAGCAACGATCTTCTTCACAGGCTTGTGCGAACACCGACCCGGCAATCGCAAGATCCTGAACAGAGCTCACGTTACCTTCGCCGCTTTTCAGCAGAACTCGGGCACGCCATTCAACAACACCTTCATGTTCGATCAGATCGACACCCAAGTTCTCGTGCCGCAGCATCAGCGGTTGCTTGTTCGGTACGAAGTCGCCAACTGCTTCGACCTGCGGATGCGGGTTCAATGTGATCTTGGTTGCTAGAAAAGGTTTGGGCTGCGACTGAGCGTAGATGTGCAGCCCCGGTGCAATGTGAGCTCGCACAACAAGCTCAGCTTCTCGCTCAGAAGTTTGCTGAAGTTCGGCCTCAATACGAACCCGCTCTTCGGTTTCTTGTGCCAATAAGGTGGGCGTAAAGATTAGAGCCGCCAGGATCGACAGGACGGCGGCGAGTTTCGGTAGCGTGGTGTTCATGGTAAGTGTCCTGCAGTGAATCTTGAATTCGTCGAAGCGGTGGCGGTGAGCGGTAAGAGGTAAAAAAGAAAAGCCGCACAGGGTTGCGCGGCATCTCTTTACTAGCGGAAACTCAACGTGCGATGTCTAGTTCAAGACTTGCACTGACGTTGGCTCGAGCCATGCGATCTTTCCGTCAGTCTTCAGAAGTTCGCCTTCGACCTTAAGGTTCTGTCCCTTGAAGCGAGCCGCATAGATCTGCGGGTACAACTTGTGAGCATTCTCGATTACGACCACCTGACCGTTAGCCGTCTTCACAGCAAGTCCCAATTCGTCAGGGTTGGCAATTGGCGTGACGCCGAATTCGCATCCTGCACAGGCCGACATTCCGGAAACGGTTACCAATTTCGTCGCCGCTCCCTTAGCTCGCATCGTGGTCTGACTCTTGGCAGCCTTGTTCATGCTCATGATTGCTGACGTGAACTGCGCGGGCGACCGACTGAACACTTCCGCTTCTCGATTGGATGGGAACAAGTATCGGAAGCCGTCGTGCACAACGGTATGCTCAGGCGAACCAGGAACGTGCTTCTTCATTTTGGCCAAACAGACGATGCAGTCGCCGTTCGCTGCTAGGTCTACGTTCGCATAGGCCGCAGGGTTCTCTAAGAAGACTTTTTTCTCGCCCTCGCTAGGGAACAAGAACAGCCGATTGTTATTCAACGCTGCGTGCTGAATGC
>CAYQMZ010001036.1:0-2489 GCA_964418725.1 uncultured Pirellulaceae bacterium | reverse complement strand
AGAAAGCGATCAATCGACGTACTTGTGGGTAATGACAAGACCCAGGGTTTCCATCACCTGCGGCGGCGAACGAATGCGAATCCAATCATTCCGGAAATCAAAACAGACGCTGACGTTGGCTCTGGTACGACTTGGTAGTCGATACTTACTTGAGCAACTGCCAACTCGACATCTGGTAGGTTCGGATCACCCATGAAGAACGAGGGGATCCCGGCTTGGCTGCCTTGTGTCGAGGTGTGCATCGAGGCAACCGTGAAAAACAGGCCACCCGACTCGACTCCGCGAGCCACATAGGCCGCGACATTTGGGTCGCTCAGGTCGACGTCGAAACTCATCGCAGAGTTCATCGGAACGGTTGCACCCGAATCGAGCCCATCGATGGAGCCGACGGCCCAGGGAGCTACTTCAAAGCCTTCCGCGACGTTGTTCGAGACGTCACGCAGCCCCATACCTTCGGGAACTCCGTCGGTCATGAACGCGTTTCGGACGCCTTCTTCCGCCGGACTACCGAACACGAACGCCTCGGCTTCTTCGAAAGCGGGCGGACCGGCCGACGATTCGCCGAATGCAGAAAAGAAAAATCCGTTGCGAAGTCCAAGGCCGTACAGCTCGATGGGGCGCCCCGTATCCAGATCCGCAGCCGGATTGATGTAAGATTCGAACGAATCGTAAGTTGGATCGTATTCGAAGGTATTGTCGGTCGCCGTTGTGAGTTGCACCGTCAACGAAGTAACTTCGACGTTCGACGTCGGGATTCCTGCATCAGCGGTGTCAAAGCCGACAATGATTTGTGCGTCGTGATCATCGAAGGCGGGATTAAATACGGCTCCGAATGTGGAGCCCGTCAATCGGCTGCCTGGCGACGCATTGAACGGGTAATTCCACCGGTCGAATGAAGCTTCAATGTTGGCGGATTGAGCAAATAGAGATGTTGCGGATAGCAACATGGCAAAACAAAAAGCAATTCTCATGGATGAAACTCTGGCCGTAATGGTGGCCCAATCTGGATGCAGCAATGACGAGGCTGGACTGGTTCCAATCCGCGAAAAAGCCAGCGTGAATAGAGAGCTGTCACTTATTCCAAGTGACAACTGTTGGCTGGCTGGCGAGGCTCGCTGCGAAGACGCAGGGCGTTAGCTGGCTGGCTGAGATATGAGCAGATTACGGCTATTGAGATTCGGTGTCAATAACTAAGTTCGCTTTTGTGGAAATCCGATTTTTGTCCCCGTTTTAAGTAAAACCGAACTAAGGAGAGATCGCATGCAATCATTCAGGTTCAAGACATTCACGTTAACACTCACTGTATTTTTGACATTCACGGCAGTGTCAAACGCACAGAACGACGGTTCGACAGCGGAGCAAATCGCCGAACGGGGACTCGCCTTTCTCACCGCCAGCCAAGACGCCAAAGGCACACTTTCTCCGCGGGCTGGATCCGGGATTACGTCGCTTGCCGTTACTGCTGCGTTGCGTCACGGTCGCGGATTGGACGACCCTCTCGTTGCGAAGGGCCTGAAGGCACTCGAAGGCTTTGTCAAACCCGATGGCGGAATCTACCTCGGGGATCGACTCCGCAACTACGAGACTTGTGTTGCGATTCTCTGCTTGAGCGAAGCCAATCGCGTGGCCGGTGACAAACGCTACGACCAAGTTCTCAGCAACGCCGAAAAGTTCGTGCGTGGCTTACAGATCGGAGCGGGTGGCAAAGTTGATAAGTCCGATCCACATTACGGTGGCGTTGGCTACGGCGGTCCAGAGCGACCTGATCTCTCGAACACCGCCTATATGATCGAGGCTTTAAAGGCGCTTGATGTTCCGGACGGCGACCCTGCTATTCAGCGAGCTTTGACATTCATTACTCGCTGCCAAAACTTGGAAGGCGCAGGCAACGACACCGAATTCGCAAGCAAGGTGAAAGACGGTGGCTTTTACTATGTTGTACCAACAGAATCCGTCGATCCTTCGAAGGACGATCGGTACACCGCCAACGGCGGACTACGCAGCTACGGTTCCATGACATACCACGGTTTCAAGAGCCTTGTCTATGCAGGGCTGTCCAAGGACGATCCACGAACGAAGGCGGCGCTCGGTTGGATCAGCAAGAACTATTCTTTGAAGGATAACCCGGGGCAAGGTTCCGCCGGGCTGTTCTACTACTACAACACGTTCGGGAAAGCGCTCGAAGCGTCGAAGCTAGACCAACTCCAGGTAAACAACGCCAGTCGCGATTGGCGAAAGGACCTTGTGCAGGAGCTTGCAAAACGGCAGGGTGATGACGGCGCATGGGTAAACTCAAACCGGCAATGGTTCGAAAATGATAAAAACCTGTGTACTTCATTCGCACTGCTTGCATTGTCCCATTGCAAAACGACTGTGGCCAAAACGGCAAAGTGATGGCCGGCGTCACTCAACAACGAATTGACGTTCGGCTTCTCGCGGTTCTGCAACGCATCGCTCCGATAGCCAATTTTTTGCTTGTGAGGTAGATA
>CAYQMZ010001035.1:0-2496 GCA_964418725.1 uncultured Pirellulaceae bacterium | reverse complement strand
TAGCTCGTGGGAGGGTGAAGTGAGGGAGCGATCAATCGACGTACTTGTGGGTAAAGACAAGGTAGGAACCGGACCTACGAATCAACCGAATTAATGACTCAGGAAACTAGGCCTTCGCGAATTCGCAACCTACGACGGTCGAAGCCTAATCTTCACGGGCGGAAACAGTCACTCCGTCGGCAACATTATCACCCGGGTGCATGATCACCTGATCTCCAAGGGCCAGCCCGTGCAGTACCTCCGCATAGGCGGCGTTGCGGTGCCCAATTCCCACGGGCGTCTTTTCGGCCACTCCGTCGCGAACTGTGAAGACCAGCCAGTCGTCATCTTCGCGGAATAGGCAACTCATCGGGACGAGCACCAAGTCAGCTCCCTCCCATACGACGATGCGCACTTCGACTCGAAAGCCGTCACCAAGGGTGGGCCGCTCGACGACGGGGTTCACGATATCGATGATTGCGTTGACTCGTTGCTCTTCGACGCCAAGTGCAGAGATTTTCGTGAACGCCGACGGTTCAACTAGACGCACGACGCCACTCAAAGGGTGCTCGCCGCCCCAATGTTGAATGATCACGTTTTGGCCAGGCAAGATCTGCACGGCATCGCTAGAAAGAACATCAATTTCCAGCTCCAAGTCGGTTGGGTCACCGATTTCAAGCAGCGGTGCCCCCGGAGCGACGACTGCTGAGCTTTCTTGAAAGAGCCGCAGCACTTTGCCACTGATCGGGGATTCGATACGGAATCGCCAGTCGGCCACGTTTTCGCCGGCTTGCCGAGAAGGAACAAGTGCGGCCTGTGCCTGTTCCAACTCGAATCGGGCAATGTCTTCGGCGAAGGTGGCGGAACGATAGGCCTCGGCGCTAGTGCGGTAGGCACGTTCGGCGGCCTGCACTTGATTCTCGGGGGCGGCATCGCGACGTCTTAGCTGCCGTAGCCTTGCCAACTCTGATTCTGCGAATTGAAGGTCAGCTTTGGCAGCAGCGACGGCCGGTGCGGCACGTTTCAAGGAAGCGTCGGCCGCCTTTTCTCTTGCTTCCGCGGACGCCAGCTCGCGGGGATTCAGTAGCTGAGGATCTGTTGGCTCGATCGTGGCGACCTCTGTGCTCTTTGCTTGGACCACATCGCCAGGATCGATGTCGATCCGTAGCATCCGTCCAGCAAGCGGAGCAGAAACGACATACCGTTCCTTGATCCGAGTCTTGCCGTCTTCGTCAACGGTGACTTGAAGCTTGCCGCGACTAATTGTCGCGACATCGACTTTGACTGGTTGAGGCTGCGCTGCGTAAAAGATCGCTGCGGCGATGCCAACAGCGAATAGAGCGAGCAGTATGCGTCGAACAGATTTCATGTGCTGCTATTCTCGTGTCTTTAAAACGGCGACCAAGTTGAGATTTCCCAAACCGCGGCGCACGATCCACCCCGATCCGATTGCGGAAACTAATACGACGCTGGCGGCCATAGCGTAAGTGCTAGGGTTCACTACGAGAGGAACCCGATAGACTTCCGTATCGAGGCCCAAGGCCACCCAGTAGGCTAACGCGTAGCCAATGAGCATGCCCGTGGGAATGGCCACCACCGTCAGGAGAGCCAATTCACCGAGCAGGATGGTGCTGACTTCACCTTTGGAAAAACCCATTACACGCAGCGTTGCCAACTCGCGACTGCGTTCGGACAGCGCAATTCTGGCGCTGTTGTAGACGACGCCGACTGCGATGACAGTGGCAAAGAAGATGTTGAATCCTCGAATCTTTCCAAGGTTGTTCGCGATCGTATCGTTGAAGCTTTGCATCGCAGCGGCCTTAACGCTGACCCCAGCAACACGTGGCGTCTCTTTCAATTCTCGATACAGTGCGGCTGTTTGCTGGCTATCAACCTGAAGGAATGCCCCGGATACGTGTGGTCCTTCTTGAAGTAAGCGATGCAATGCGGATGAGTGCATGTAGGCGTTTAGCCCACCGAGTTCGGTCACCATGGCCGTCACGGGGACGTCGTACTTACCGCGTTGGCCCTCCAGGACCTCGATCGTAACGACGTCGCCAAGTTGTGCGTCAATCAGCTCCGCCAACTTCGTGTTCAGCATCAGGCCATCTTTAGGAAGCTCGACGGGGCGTTCTTGATCGTCGATCAGTCGAAAGAGCTGGCTGTCGCCGTCAAGCCCCATTACCCCCACGCGGCGGTCGAAGTGTTTGTGTCGAATGCGTGTTGGAACGCTACGGAAAAAGTCGGCGTTCAATACTCCGGGTAAGTTCTCGACCTCGCGGGCAACGCCACCGACAGTTGGTTCGACGAACGTGATCATCACATCCTGTCGTTGCGCAAGTCGGAATTGAAAGTCGACCAGATAGTTGATCGCGTCCAGCGTGAAGCTACCCAGGATCAAGACGGATACGGCCATAGCGATGCCCAACGCGGACAGGGCAGCCTTGATCGGCCGCCGTTCGATGTTGCGCATCACCATACGACCCGCAGGCGAGAGGATAGCCCCCAGCCCGGTTC
>CAYQMZ010001034.1:0-2519 GCA_964418725.1 uncultured Pirellulaceae bacterium | reverse complement strand
ATTCATCGACGAGACCGACAGCATCCTGGCGATTGGTATTCACGGCGACGGCATCTGGAATTGCGAAACAGACGTTCGTTGCTACCACGAAATGGTCGACGTCAGTCGTATCGCCGAACACTTTGGCAGAACCGTCGTGAGCGGCTTTCCTGAACGCGACGTCGCTCAAGGCGGTTCAGGAGGCCCCGTGGAATCGCATGGCGTCTGGTTATTATTGGCGGACCGAAACGAGCCTGGGTCAACGTTCGGCTGCCACTGGCGAGGACTGATCGACATCAACAGCCACGCAACCCAGTTCTCTATGATTGGTCCAATCGATCGGCATCTCCGATCGCAGGCGTTACAAGCTTGTGACCTCTGTGTCGGAGATCGGTTGCTCACGGAAATTGCTGCCCACTTGTCCGAAGCCGAATATGGGGCGAACGACATGGCGAAACCGTCTGACCTGTTAGGGAGCATCGAAGAGACAGCTCGCGCTGGTACGCCCATCCCCGAGCTGTGTGAAATCTGGGATTCGGTAGCAACTCGAAATGGCAGTTGGAGCCCCTCCGGAGTCTCACCTTTGCCGTTGGTGTACGCGTTGCGCAACTCGATTTACGGTACTAGTGCCGCCGCAGATTTGCTGGCCACAGCATCGCACTTCATTGGCACACAAATCGCCAAGCACATTCGCTACGGAATTCCGGCGGCAACGCCGATTGGCGAGTTGTTTGTGATCGGCAACGCGGGAAAGAGCCAACACGTACTGGATGCGTTGCCCGATCAGATTCCTGGCGTCCGGATTCGAAGTCTTGCAGATCTAGGCCAAGACCGCACGCTTTACGCGGCAGGCGTTGCAGCACTCGCGCTGTTGCATCTTTGGCAAGTGCCGCTGCCTTCGACCAAGGTCGGTGAGGTTCCACGGTTGCTGGGAAGAATCACGCCGGGAAACCCAAGCAACTGGCGACGCGTTCTCAGTCTGATGAACTCGAACGCGCCTTGGTTGCTACCTTTGCGAGAAGCGATCTAAGCCGCTTTCAAACACGCCGACGTCGACGAACCACGGAGCAGATGGCGAGTAGTAGACCGCCGAGCGTGAGACTACTTGGCTCGGGTACCGCAGCGGCCTCGGCGCCAGCGGTCACGCCGGCATCACGGTCGAAACCAAAGTGCGCTGACATTGCCAAGAAATCGTCGAAGTCGATCGACTGATCGCAGTTGGTATCACCGCGCCGCCAGTCTCGAAAGTCGCGACCGAAGTTTGCCGACAACGCCAGGAAGTCGTCAAAGTCGACGTTGCCATCCAAATCCGTGTCACCTAGCCGCGTATCAAGTCGCGTTTCAACGAAAACGGCAAGGTCTTCGGCGGTGACAATGTCGTCGCCCGTAAATTCGAATCGCGGATCCGATGTTCCCAAGTTGGCACACAGAAACGAAATGTCGTCGGCGCCGACCGACTCATTTCTGTTCAGGTCGCCCGGCGTGGACGTAAGGCTGATCGTGTACACGCCAAATCGCGGAGTTCCTTCCATAACCCCATCCGTGATTCGGAACATGGGCTCGAATGGCTCCGTTGGCTCGTTCGGAGATTGGTAGGTCGTGCCACTATCTGTTCCTGCATCGTAAGGCCAAGCATCGATCTGCACCTCACTCACCCAATCACCACCGTCCTGTAAATCAACGTCGCGAAAGCCGACGAACCAGTCAGGACTTGGGGCAATCATGGTGACCAAGGACATCAGCGGGAATTCTGAGGAAACATTGAATCGCCGGCTTTGGGTTCCAACAGGACGTGGGGCTGGCATCCGCAAAAAACCATAAGCGGTGCCTGCCTCGATGGCCGCTTCTATCTCAGCGTCGCCGGGACTCCCAGTGCCAAGCTCGGCGAGGTTCTTCATGCCCTCGGTCGAGATCTCACCGGGTCCCCAGAGTGTGTAGTCCGCGTTGTGCGTCGCACCGATGTGGGCTGAATAGTGTGCGCCGGACGGATAGTCGATCGGGTGGGTCTCCGCGGTCCACAGCGAATCAAATGTCACTTCGTACTGGACGACTTCCGCGAAAACGCTGGCTGGGATCGCCAGCAAGACGATCGAGGCGAGCCATCGGGTGACTGGCAACAACGGCAAGTCCTTTACGCTTAGTGCTTTACCGAATTCTCTGATACGCATTCGTTACTCCTCTGTTCTTTCCATGGTGTTCGAGATTCGGTTACGTCGCAGATTCATCAAAGAACTTACATGGTTTTTTGAATTTTCTATAGATATTGACGCAGATAGATCTGGCGCACGTATCAGCGGTCAAAATGACCGCCACCTCGATTGACCAGTTGAAGAACTCGCGAACGACGGATTAGAGCGAGCCATCGCGACAGCGGATCGCTGGGTGCAGTTTCGCGTCGAGCTGCTAGTGTCCTGATTTATTGATTCGATTCGAGGGCTGGTTCCTAGCTTGTCTTTAGCCACAAGTACGTCAATTGATCGCTTCCTCACTTCACCCTCCCACGAACTAACTCCTCCATGTTTTGCGGCATTTTCGTGGGA
>CAYQMZ010001033.1:0-2521 GCA_964418725.1 uncultured Pirellulaceae bacterium | reverse complement strand
GCCTGTCGCAGACTCGCTGCGGACCCCGATTCGAACAGCATGCCGTTGCGCTGATGGCTGACGAGTTCCGCCATTGCTCCAAGTTTGCTGGCAACAACAGGCGTTCCCCGCGAGAATGATTCCGCAATCGTTCGCCCGAAGGTTTCGTACCACTGGGAAGGCATGACGAGAAACGCCGCGTCACCAAGCAACTCCAACACATCGGCGTGTTGCATCGCGCCCTCGAACCGAATCGAAGCACTACCCGCGGCTGATTTGCGAAGTGCCGACTCCTCTGGCCCAGTTCCGACAATCCGCAGTGTTGGTGGCGTGGCCTTGTCGGTCGTTTTTCTCCAGGCGTCGATGAGGGTGGCAACTCCCTTCTCCTTCGAAAGACGGCCGATGAAAAGTGCATATCCCCCCTGCCCTTCCCCCGGGCCAAGGTCAGGGATCAGGAAATTGCTTCGAACGAAAATGTTCTCCGGGCGGTAGCCTCCTTTGATGTGGACGTCCCGCGCGAATTCGGTGGGCGTGAAATAGGCGTCGACGTACTTGGCTTGAATTCGTAATTGGCGTTGGAGTGCCTGCATTGCCACGACCGTCGCCGAGGCTGCGGTGCTGTCGCGGTAACAGCGGTGGCGAATAGCGCGGAAGCTCTGCCGTTTCGTTAGGCAGTCCGTACAAATTTTCCCGTCGCGATAGAAGAACGAGTTCGCGCAGAAGGATCGGTAGTTTCGCAGCGCCTGGACGATCGGCACTCCGGCCTCTCGAGCTGCTTTGTACACCGAGACGCTGATCTGCGGGAACAGATTGTTGCAGTGTAGGATGTCCGGCTTTGTCTTGCGAATCAGCTCGGCCATCTCGCTGCATGCAGTCGAATTCCAAAGAGCCTCGCACGCAGCGCGGACGTATGATCGTTTGGGGATATCGCAGTTGTCGCGAGTGAACGTAATTACGTCGTGTCCACGCTCGCCCAGCAACTGGACATCACTCTCGAATGAAATGTCTTCGCCACCTCGGTTTTGGTAGTAGTTGTGGCAATAGACGATTTTCATGACTCAATCCGAAGTCGGGGAACGATCACTGTTCGGGCAAGCCGTACCGCCGAACCTGAAGTTGAACCGGTTTTCTATGCAGGCTACTTGGTGCCGGGCGAGTAGACCGTGACGAATCCACCTGCGGCCAATGTGGAAGCGATGAAACCCAAAAGTGCACACAGCTTCTTGCTAGGCGATGCGGGACGACGCTCGAGAGTAGGCTCTTGAATCACGTTTACGTTTTGGATTCGACGGGCCTCCAAAGCGGCGGCCAGACGAGCTTGTTCGCGCCGTCGATATTGGGAAACGTATTCCTCTTCTAACACTCGCACCTTCCTTTCGAGTGCTGCGATTTCGACCTCAGCGTCATTCAGAGCACTAAGCTTCGCTGTCAGATGGTCGTTCTGTGAGTCCAATTCTTTTGAGGTCGCGATCAGCGAGTCCTGCTGCGCGAGCGCGTCAGCGAGCCGCTCCGTCAGAGTGACATAGACGGGATTGGTGCCTTGGACAATCTCTTTGCTTTCCTGTTCGTGGCTGGCCAGCAGGCCGCGAACACTTTCCACCTGATCCGCAACCGCGAGGCGAATCGGGTGTGTTGCACTGAATGACGATGACAGGCCTTGCTCTTTGATTTCCAAAGCGAAGAGACGGTCACGCATGCGGTCACGCGCTTCGTTCGAGTCTGCCGTTGACTCGCTCATGATCGTGTTGGGAGCCGTAGAAGCGAGCTGGTTTTCCAGCGATTCGACACGAGCAACTGTCGCCGCCAGTTCGGCTCGGTTTTGAATGATGGATGTCTTCGTGAGCGAGACTTGTTGTTCGAGAATTCGTTGCTTGCTTGCAATCGTAATTACGTCAGACTTTGTCTTCGCTTGTTGTAGCTCAGCGTACGTTTCGTCCAAGAGTCGCGTTAAGGTGCACTCCTGTGCTTCGAAGAACGCCAGGGAACCGGGAGTCGAATTCATCTGCGAGTAGTTCGCCAAGTACGATTCGACCCAGGCTTTTGCGGCGATCTGAGCAAACTCAGGCGACTTTGCGCGGTAGGAAACGTTGATCACGCTCGAAGTGCGGGCGGCTTCGAACTTCAGTCCTTTTTCGAGCTGTATGATTGCGCGCTCGTAGTCTTCGACCGGATCGATCGCAGCGAGCATTTGGCCTGCAGTCTCAAAGAAGAAGTCCAACGGCTGCGGTGTGGATGGCTGGTCGTCGCCCGTGGATTCCGACAGGATCGTGTCGACGCCAAGGTTTTCAACAACACCTTCCAGGATGTTGCGACTAGCCATGGCGTACAAGGCTGAATTGACTTCGCTTTCCGTTGTTCGGTATAGCGAAATGGGGTCGCCGGCCGTCGTGGCGGTTGGGTCGAGCGCAACGTTCTCGCGTCCGATTCGAAGCAACAGCTTCGTCCGGGATTGGTAGGTTCTTGGCCCCCAAAAAATGACTGCGCAGGTAATCGCGATACCGAGGCTGAATACAACCAGGAACCTAAGTGATTGGAGTAACAC
>CAYQMZ010001032.1:0-2524 GCA_964418725.1 uncultured Pirellulaceae bacterium | reverse complement strand
CTCTAGCCCTGACGTGATGAAATAAGACTCAGCATCAGGCTCTGTGGTGACCAGATCGAAGTCTCAGTGGACTGCTGCTCAGTCTCTGGCTCTTCCGTAAGCTGGATGATTGCCTCGTCAGTGACGGCGCCGTTGGTGATTGGCGGATCGGGTGCAGCCGCAGCGACAGGCTCTTCCGGCTTCACTACGATCTCGACTGCGGCAGGCTCCTCTGGAACCTTCGTTTCGGGTTCGGGTTTCGGCAACGGAGGAATCACTGGTACAGGCGCGGGAACGGGCGCGACCGGAGCCGGTGGATCGACAGAATTCCCTGACTCACTGGCTCCCTTCTCCTCATCCTGTGCCTCAGGAGTCACGTCAAGTTCAACGGTCGGCCGCCTAAGCGAGAACAGCGACTGCAAAAAGTCGTTCCCGCTAAACGCTGACGTCGGGCTGTCTGACGCAGGCTGAGTACTTGACTCAGGCGCGGGATCCGAAGCCGTCGGCCGACTTGGCTGTGTGACGGTAGGCGGATCCGCGTTCTCGCTCGTTTCGTCCGCTGGTAGGACTGGCTTTGCGGAATTGCCATCGTTGGAGCTTGCTGAAGGAGTCTCAGCGGGCGGAATTAAAGCAGGCGCAAGTGGCTTATCAGCACCGGACGTCGTCTCTTCCGTTTCCACCGGCACATCGGGAATCAGATCATAATCAATCAGCACGTCGGACAGAGCCGAGGCACTGACGATCGCGACCCCGGAATTCTCACGACGAGCGTGCTGCGGAATGTCGTCTCCGTAAGTTTGAGCCAGCACAATGAAGTCTGCAAAGTCGACTTCGCCATCGCCGTCTGCGTCGCCGGACCGATGATCGACGCTCTCCTTGCCATAGCTTTTCGCCAGACGAAGGAAGTCATCGAAATCCACAGTTCCGTTGTCGTTGAAGTCGGCTTCCTGAATCACCGTAAACGGCCTTCCGGTAAAGGCACCGGACACCAAGGCAACCGCACGCAGGGCGTTAACGGCTCCGGCCGAATCCGAGCCCTCGACTCTTCTGGATACGCTGGCCACGAGAGCGCCGCGGAGCTCGGCTGCGGTCAGATTGTCGTTTGCCGAGATCATCAACGCGGCAACGCCGGCCACATGCGCGGCGGCAGAACTGGTGCCGCCTTTCTTTCCAAATTGATTCTTCGTAACGGTACTGGTGATCGAAATCCCAGGGGCATCAACCTGCACGGCTTTGCTGCTGCCAACAGAATTGCTTGTCTTCACAGCCTGAAAACTCTGATCGTGTGCTCCGACCGACAGAATGTGCGGCCACTTTGCACTGTGAATCGCAGGAAATACGGGCTCACTGGCACTTTCGTTACCCGAGGCCGCAACGACGAGCACGTTTTCTTTTGCAGCGTACTCAAGCGCCAAATTTAAGCTGCGAGTCGCGGTGCCACCGATGCTCAGATTGATGATGTCGGCGCCGTTGCTGACGGCGTAGCGAATTGCGTCGGCGATATCGCTGGTATTGCCAACGCCTGACTCATCGAAGACTCGCAACGGCATGATCTTGGCGCGGTAAGCAACACCAGTCGTCCCGAATTCATTCCGATCGGCTGCAATCGTTCCCGAGACATGCGTTCCGTGGTTGTGTGTCCCGATCGGGTTGTTGTTGTCGTCGACGAAGTTCCATCCGTTCAGATCGTCGACGTAGCCGTTACCGTCGTCGTCACGGCCGTTCATGACCTCGCCTTCGTTGACCCAAACGTTGGGCAACAGATCTGCGTGCACATCGATACCAGAATCAATGACGGCTACGGTCACGCCCTGGCCATGGATTCCATGGCGCCAGACTTCGGGGGCATTGATTGCGGCGAGGCCCCATTCTGTGAGCATCCGCCGGGACTCAAGCTCCTCCGCAAACCGCTTGCAACGAAAGCGTCGTGTACGCCGTCTTCCCATCACTCATCCATTCTGTGTTCAACCTCGAAATACATCGCGTTCGGGAGATAAGGAACCGAAACAAAAGTTGCGATTTTCGGGGCACCGTGAAGGGCCGATCTGAGAAACCCGGAAGAAACGACGTTAAGCAAGAAAGAAACTTTTTTGGTGTCCGACAACGCACAATTGGCAGTGCTTTCGTGAGTCTTTGTCTGCGAGCAAGACAGGGAAGTAAGCCAAACTGGGCAGACCAATCAGAGAGAGATGAGTTCTCCGCGAGCTTGCCACTGTCGCACAGTGCGCCAAAGAATTTAGGATCGGCTAGTAGCGATAGCCCTAAGACTTATCACAAACCACGCTCAACTCTGAAACTCTTAACGAATTCCGCTTCATCCGACTCAGAGCCGACCCAGTACCTAAATCGTCGACCGGTGGTCTGTTCTCCTGATTTGGTGTCGAGCCTCGACAAAGGACGACCAGAGAGTGGGATCCCGTTGCAAAATCAAAGGGATCGGCAGCGAACGAGTAGCAACGCTTCTCGGTTTGACCATGCCGTGAACCGAACAGTGCCAAACGGTCCTATTCCCGGCCCTGTATTCCTACGGCTCGTTTCAGCTGAG
>CAYQMZ010001031.1:0-2528 GCA_964418725.1 uncultured Pirellulaceae bacterium | reverse complement strand
CGTTCAGCTATTCCAAACCCGAGGCGATTGGGATCCATTCGAGAGTGGCTGCCCTATCGGCTGGACAGCGTGACGATCCCACCAAGTCGAGCATTTACCTTGAGCAAACGTAAGCGCACGACGAAATGCATGTTGACGGCATTTCTATCCTGAAGATTTTCAGGAGACTCTATGCGTCGACGTTTTTCTCGAGATCAGTGGCGTTCATGGCTGGACGAGCACGCAGCCAGCGGTCTTTCTATTTCGGCTTTCTGCCTGGAGCATGATGTTCCGGAGAATTCTTTCTACTATTGGCGGAATAAACTCGCTGGCGAGGCAAGCCAGGACGGCGACGCGGAAAGTCTGTTCGTGCCAGTCTCTGTCGTTTCTCAGGAGGACTTTGAAGTCAGGTTTCGGCATGGCGTTTCGATGAAAGTACCTCGGGATGCCGAGGCGGTTCGCTGGGTCGTCGATGCGCTTCGGCAGGGAGACTGTCAGGGAGACGACGAATGCTCAGCTTAGTTTCAACGGTGCGCATCTTCGTTTGCACTCAGCCCGCCGACATGCGACGAAGCTTCGACGGACTTAGCGGCATGGCTCAGGACATCATGAAGCAAGATCCGCTCAGCGGTGCGCTGTTTGTTTTTCGTAATCGCAACCGCGATCGCCTGAAGATCATGTACTGGGATAAAGACGGCTTGGCGATTTGGTACAAACGACTGGAGAAAGGAAGCTTTCAATTGCCAACCGATTTCGTCGATAAAGAGAAACGACCCAAGAGCGCAGAAATCTCCAGTGAAGAATTGTCGATGTTGCTAGGCGGGATCGACTTGGCTAACGTGAAACGACGAAAACGATTTCAACCTCCGAACAAGCCACGGTAGATCGCGTAGAACTTGTCATGGACGACGGCCAACTCCCGACCGATATTGCCAAGCTGCAAGCCTTGTTGCGTCAGTCACGTGAAGAAACTCGCCAACGTGCTCAGGCACTGCAAGTTGCCGAGCGGCAGGTGACGGAACTCAGCGCGACGGTCGAAGAGCAACGGGGCAAGTTAGAAGCGAAGCAACAGCAGATCCTCGAACTCTTGCGTGCGTTGCGAGGCAAACAGCGAGAGCGGCTCGACCCTGACCAACTCCTACTGTTCGAGATAGGCGAATTGGAATCGCTGCTGGAGGAGTCCGAGGAGGAGGCCAAACCCACTTCGGCTCGCAACGGCAAGCGAAAGCGTGGTCGGCGAATGATCCCGGAGGATCTTCCGCACGAAGAGCGAATTTATGAACTTCCCGAAGAAGAGCGTCTATGTCCGCATGACGGCCAGCCGATGCCACGGATTCGCTGGGAAGAAAGTAAGCAACTCGAATACGAACCGGCGACGCTCAAAGTCATCGTGCACAAGCGAGCGGTTTACGCTTGTCCGGCGAAGCACGATGAGGCGAAGTTGGTAACGGCTCCCAAGCCGCCGCAGCCTATCGAGAAAGGGCTTGCTGGTCCCGGTCTGTTGGCACAAATGGTCGTCAGCAAGTTCGGCGATCATCTGCCTGGCTATCGTCTGGAAGATATTCTCTCGCGGCACAACGTCGAGATTCGTCGCAGCACGATTTACGACTGGCTGGCTTCCATGGCCGAGTTGGTCACTCCGCTGATCGAGCTGATGAAACAACGTGTGCTCGAGTCCAACGTGATTCACACCGACGATACACAAGTGAAGCTCATCGATAAGTCGCTGCGCAGTACGCGTCTGGCTCGCTTCTGGGCATACATCGGTGATGCGAATCATCCTTATACGGTTTACGACTTTACCGAAACGCGTCAACGCGCCGGGCCGCAACAGTTCTTGGCCGGTTACGAAGGTTATCTGCAAGCGGATGCATATGGAGGTTACGACGGGATCTATGTCGAGTCGGGAGATTCGATTAAGGAGGTTGCGTGTTGGGCGCACTGTCGGCGTTATTGGTGGAAGTCGCGTGAGCATGATGCTGCGCGTGCACATCATGTGCTGGCGGTGATTGGTCGGCTATATGAAATCGAGCGAGCGGCGACGAAACGAGAGACGGGAGATCGCGAGGCAGATGCAAACGTCCGCCAGTCGCTTCGCGCCGAACATGCTGCGCCGTTGCTTGCTGAGTTGAAAGCGTGGCTCGACGAAGAAACGTTCTTGCCGAAGAGCCAGATCGGCAAAGCGGCAACGTACACACGCAATCAATGGACGGCGTTAAATCGTTACGTCGAGGATGGCAAGCTCTCGATTGACAACAACGAGGCGGAGCGTGCAATGCGCACGGTGGCGATTGGTCGCAAGAACTGGTTGTTCGTTGGAAGCCCACTCGCAGGTGCGCGCGCGGCGAATTTGATCTCACTCGTCGCGAGCTGCAAAGCAAATCGGGTCGAACCCTGGGCCTACCTTCGCGACATCTTCACCGAGCTACCGCTCGGAACCGATCCTCACGAACTCCTGCCAGACAGGTGGCTCGTAAGAAATCCAACGTGCCGCTGGAACATCGCCGACCGGCGAGAAAACGAGCGAAAAAAGAAGCTCGCCTAGATGC
>CAYQMZ010001030.1:1081-2538 GCA_964418725.1 uncultured Pirellulaceae bacterium | reverse complement strand
GTGTGGAAAGTGGTTTGCTTCCTTGGGCGTAATGTACGAGCAGCGGACACCACTGACGTCGCTTAACATCGCTTCGATCTCGCCCAGTTTTTCGCGACAACGAGCTTCGATTCTGTCGCCGTTATGTGGGCCATCGGAGATGAATAACTCGATCGCTCTCCAGAGGCCAACAATGTCTTCCTTGCTGACCTTTGCGACTCGTCCGACGGTTCCTTCATTCGGCACAGCGTTCTCTTTTGCCAGGGAGATTAGGTCCTCACGACCCAGCAGCAACCCTGAACTCTGCGGGCCTCGGATTGCCTTGCCTCCGCTGAAGGTGACCATGTCGAATCCCATCTTGTGAAAGTCCCAGAGATTCTTGACGGGGGGAACATCCGCCGCCGCATCCAGCAGGGTGGGGATCGAGTGCTCCTTGGCAAGAGCTAACCACTCACTGTGCGTCATCACGCTGTCCGGCTCGTACAAGTTGTACGCCATCGCAAGCACGGTTCGATCGGAAACCGTGGCTCGAAACTCGGTGGCCGAATGCACCTCGACAATTTTGACGCCGGCGGTCTGAATTTGGCGATCATAGACGTCGCGGTGATCTCGGGGGCGGATAACCTCATAGGGCTTACCATCGGCAGCACAGACAGGTTGCTTTGGGAAGTTCGGCGCTTGCTTCGTGATCGCTGCCGCAGTGCCAAGCAGAATCCCGCTGGCGGCTCCGCCGGTAACCAATGCCGCTGGCACATCGAGCATTTTTGCAATTTGCTGACCGACACTATCTTGCAGTTGTTTGAGATCGACGAAGTGTTCAGCGGCAGCATGCGAGGCCTCCAGTACTTCCGCGGGCATCAGAGAACCGCCGAGATCCGTGAAGGTGCCGGCCGCATTGATGACGGTCCTTACGCCAAGCTGCTCATAGATTTTCGGCTTCATGGTGGTGACTTTTTGACAGAGAGTCTCAGCTAGAACAGATCATCGCAGACTTGGTCGACCCACGCAGGCTGAATCTGTCGCTCGTTAATGATCGAATACCAGAATTCAGACCGTTCCACGTAGGCACGAAGTCCCAATAACGATTTCGTCAGATCACTTCGCTGAATTTCTAGCTTAGAAGGCCGATAGTCCAAACCCAATTCGTCCATCAAGCGAACGATTCCCAGGTGATCGTTGTTCTGCAACCTGCTGAGTACGAAAATCCCCAGCCCGACGATTTGGCCATGAATGAAGGGGCGTTTGAGTCGCTCTTCCAGTTCGTAGAACAAGAAGTGTTCGCTACCTTCCTCGACGCGATAGTGATCAGCTGGCAAGCAAATCGTATTAACTTGCATGTAGCCGTCGACGATTGCTTGCAGACCTTCGTCGGTACAGTTCCGAATGGCTGATGCATTGCGGGTGACATCGTCCAAGATTTTTCGCGCTTGATCGACGGCAGATTGTGAAAACGGAAACTCACTCTTGCCAGCCCGATG
>CAYQMZ010001030.1:0-1071 GCA_964418725.1 uncultured Pirellulaceae bacterium | reverse complement strand
ATGTTCAATTCACTGGGGGCTGAACGTAAGAGGTCGTAGTCAATAACCAATGGGTCTGGAGAGCTGTCGCCCAGATACTCCACTTTGTGGTTGCGTCGAAGTCCAGCTTTTGGCGTCACGAATGCGTCGACGCTTAGCACGGAAGGAATTGAGATCAGGCGGCAACCTCGCTTCCACGCCATGTACTTCCCAAAGTCGATCGCTCGGCCTCCGCCGATAGCTACTACCGTTTCGCATTCGGGCAGACCGGCAATCTGCTGCTCGACATCATCGAACTCCATCGAGTCCACCATGTGCACTGCGGTAGGGTTACCGCCAATCCGCGGCCTTGCGATTTCCCACGGCACCTGCATGGTCGTAACCACGAAGTTGCTCAGTTCGTTTCCCAAACCGACGGATGATGATCGACCGAAGCGGTGTGACGTGACATTTGTGTGTTCCAAATTCATGGTCGCAGCACTGATTCGATAACTTGGTAGGCTTCTTGTCGAAGCGGTTCGGGAAAGTCGTGGCCGCAATCCGGATGGCGAATGATCAGGTTCGGCTGAGCATCCAGCGTCGAGTAACTTTGCCGAGCATAGGCTGCGCATTGTTCGACGCTCTTCCAGCGGAAATTCGAATCAAACAGCGGAGCATTCACGAAAACCTTTCGCGGCGCCAGTGCGGACAAGAGTTCGGGGAAATCAAACGGGATTGTGTTGAGGATCCCGCGATAGTCGGACATTCGAGGCATGTATCGGGTTTGGCACCATCCCTTGCCAAAGTACCAGTTGCGTTCGGCCCCATCGTAATAGTCTTCAAACGAATCGAAGCCACAGCTGCTCACGACAACCGAAATACGTTTGTCCAACACAGCGGTGAAGATTGCGTTGTGTCCGCCCAGCGAATGACCGATCACTGCGAAGCCATTCCGTTCGTCGACTTCAGGCATTGCCGAGAGCAGATCCAGGGCACGTGTATTGTCCCAGATTGCTTTCATCGTTCCGCTGACATAATCAAGTTTTCCCAGGTTCGGCCAATAGTTAGCGAGGTGCGGATAAGCCGGAGCTACGGTGATGAATCCACGATCGG
>CAYQMZ010001029.1:2150-2539 GCA_964418725.1 uncultured Pirellulaceae bacterium | reverse complement strand
CCCACGGCGCTGACCATCGAAACCTCTCCTTGAGATCCAGCAAGAGCCGCAACGCTGCAGGCGAAGTTCACCGGTGCGCCGCCAAACCGAGGCCCCGATTCGAAGACGTCCCACAAGACTTCGCCGATTGCAGCGATCGCCAATCGAGGTTGCCGAGTCTGATTCATGGATTCTATTGCCAGAGCAGAGAGACGCGCAAGCTATGAGGTGATACCAAGCTTCTTTTCGATTTCTTCCAGGGGTACGCCTTTCGTCTCGGGCACCATCACCGCAACCCAGACGAGCTGTAGCACCATCATTATGCAGAAGAAACCAAACACCCGAGCCGGCGAAAACTGGGTAACCATCGATGGAAATACCATCGTCAGTGATGCCGCAAAGATCCAGTG
>CAYQMZ010001029.1:0-2140 GCA_964418725.1 uncultured Pirellulaceae bacterium | reverse complement strand
AACGACTGCCCCGCCGAACGATAGCGATTGGGAAAGATCTCAGATATGAACACCCAAATGACGGCGCCTTGGCCGACGGCATGGGCCGCAATGAATCCAAAGATACACCAAGGCACAATCGCAAATGCCTCGGCACTGAACGCCCACGAACAGAGCCCCAGCGAAACGATGTATCCAACCGATCCAATGTAAAGCAGTGTTCGTCGCCCCAAGCGATCAATCAGCCACAGCCCGACAAACGTAAACACAAGGTTGGTGACACCGATTCCGATGGACTGCAGCAGCGCGGCCTGTTCCTGCAAGCCAGTTAACTCGAACACGCGTGGAGCAAAGTAAAGGATCGCGTTGATGCCTGAGAGCTGATTAAAGAACGCAATCAAAAATGCCAACAGAATGGGAACCTTCATGCGAGAAGACCAAAAACCGCCGGCAGTCTGCGTGGACTCGACGGACGCCACCACCTCATCCGCCAAACGGTTGATTTCATCCTCCGTCGCGGTTGGATTGATTTGCTGAAAGACTGCAACGCCCTCGTCGCGTCTACCCTGCGTGATCAGCCATCGCGGACTTTCTGGAATCCGAAGACACATCAACGTGTAGATCAACGCCGGGATCGCTTCGACTCCCAACATCCACCGCCAAGAGTTCTCGCCAGCACTGCCCAGCAACGCGTTGGACACAAACGCGATCATGATGCCAAACACAATGTTGAATTGAAAAAGACCAGCCAAAACACCACGCCGATCTGCCGGTGAGATCTCGGAAATGTACAGCGGTGCAGCAACAGTTGAGATGCCGACCCCGACGCCGCCAATAAATCGAGCGACCATGAACGAAACGACGTCCGTTGCCAGCCCCGACCAGACAGCGGAAACGAAGTACAGAATCCCAATCCAAAGAAGCGTCTTCTTACGACCAAATCTCTGAGTGGGAATCGCACCAACAAGTGAACCGACCACGGTGCCCCAAAGAGCCATACTCATCGCGAGGCCGTGTTGAAAGTCGCTTAGTTCCCAGAGTGCCTGGATCGTCTTATCAGCACCGGAAATCACGACCGTGTCAAAGCCAAACAGGAATCCCGCGAGTGCTGATGTCAGGGACCACAGAAAGAGATTGTTCATGTGCAATACTCAGTTTGATGCCATAGTTCGCCGCACACTATAAACGAGATAGCCGTCCCGCGCGGGGATGATCGCCAGGATTCGAGCTTACTAATTCGGTTTCTTCCACGGCAGGCCCGGCCACCAAGTAGCATCGTTGTAATTGCTTTGCCGCGGTCCTGGCGTCGAGCGACCGCGTTCGACGATCTGTCGCAACTGCGAGGTCAGTTGTTCGACGATTTCCGGATTCTCGGCCTGTAGATTCGTTGTCTCTTTGGGATCCTCGCGCAAGTTGTACAACTGAACTTCAGGCAGCCCATTATTGGCCGCAACGGCCTCGCGAGGCGGGCTCCAACCTCCAGAACCACGACAGAAAAGCAGCTTCCAGGGACCTTTGCGGATCGCGAAATGCCCCGACACCGAGTGATGCACCACGGCGTCGTGCAACGGCCCCGTTTCCTGCTGCTGAAGAGCCGGCAGCAAGCTGA
Organism: uncultured Pirellulaceae bacterium; assembly: GCA_964418725.1. Taxonomy (GTDB): domain Bacteria; phylum Planctomycetota; class Planctomycetia; order Pirellulales; family Pirellulaceae; genus CAYNJG01. The sequence goes on along the minus strand of CAYQMZ010001029.1, from coordinate 552 downwards.
CGCTGTCTTCCGCTGCATTGCTGGGCAATTCAAAGCCAATGATATCCGCACAGGTCGCCATGATATCCGTAAGCGTCGTCGTTTGTGTGCTTCTGGTTCCAGCCTGAACTCGTCCTGGCCAACGCACCACCAACGGGACACGGTGCCCGCCCTCGTACGCATCGGCCTTCCAGCCTCGCCAATTCTCGTTCAAGTGAATCCCGCCGCGTTCAAGTTCTTCGAAGTTGGCCTTCGGCGAAGTGCCATTGTCGCACGTGAATATCACAACCGTATCGTCGACCAGCCGCGACTCTGCTAAGGCTTGCATCATCTCGCCAACTGCATGGTCCGACTGAATCAGGAAGTCGGCATACTCGCTAACGCCGGATTGCTGTCGAAAGTCGTCGTGCGGCGCGATAGGTGTGTGCGGGGAAGGCATCGGAGCATAGAGAAAGAACGGCTCTTCACTACTCTTCTGGTTGCGAATGTAATGGCACCAGCGTTCCGTGTACTCCTTGAGCACTGCACGAAAATCCCACTCCTCAACCGCGGGCCCAGCGGAGACACCTACCA
>CAYQMZ010001028.1:0-2558 GCA_964418725.1 uncultured Pirellulaceae bacterium | reverse complement strand
AAACCATGACACTATTCATGTTGCAATTCGAGTGTGTGAAATACGGATTCCTTTGGGAACTACTTTCACTATTCACGGAGCTAGAACATGAACAGTTACCTGCGCCAACACGACTACTATTGCGGTATCGATCTTCATGCAAGGCGGATGTACACGTGCATCCTCAAGCATGACGGCGAAGTCGTCTTTCATCGCAATTTGAAAACGCGTGCAGAGGAATTTTTCGAAGCCATCGCGCCCTGGCGAGATGAGGATCTCGTTGTCGGCGTCGAGTCGACCTACAACTGGTATTGGCTGTCGGATCTCTGCGATGAACATCACGTTCCCTTTGTGCTTGGGCATGCGTATGCCATGAAGGCGATTCATGGAGCCAAGAACAAGAACGACAAGAAAGATTCGATGAAGATCGCGATGCTCTTGCGAGGTGGTAACTTTCCGATCGCCTACGCTTATCCGAAAGCCACTCGGGCGCAACGTGATCTCACACGAAGACGTGGCTACTTCGTCAGGAAGCGGGCGGAACTGCAAGCTCACGTTCGCAATACCGCCTCGCAGTACAACATCACGCTGCCTGCAGGATCACTGCGTTACCAAAGCAATCAGGAAGGCATGGCTGACCGCTTTGCTCACCAAGCTTCGCAGCAGACGATCCAAGCGGACTTGAACATGATCAATGCGCTGAGCGAGCAGATTCAAGCCGTCGAAGATCAGTTGCGCAAGTTGGCTCGGATCGATGATGCGGGTGCGTTCTATCGACTCAAAAGCGTGCCGGGCATCGGAGACATCCTGGCGATGGTGATCCTCTACGAAGTCGGTGACATCAAACGTTTCAAGTCGGCGGGCGACTTTCTCTCGTACTGTCGACTGGTTCCCGGCAGTCACGAATCGGATGGGAAGAAGTATGGTTCGCCCGGCCGCAAGCAAGGCAACCCACATCTGAAGTGGGCGTTCTCGGAAGCTGTCGCGTTGTCGATCCGCGACGGCGACTTCGTGAAAGACTACTTCCGTCAATGGGAGCAACGTCACGGTCGAGGCAAAGCTCTTTCGATCTTGGCCGCTCGTTTGGCTCGCGCGGTCTACCTGATGCTAAAGCGAGGCGATGCCTTCGATGAACTGAAGTTCTTTCACATGAGCAAGGAGGAAGCAACAGCTCGGCAAGCAGGAAAGCCAGCACGCAAGCGACGCCGCAAAAGCAAGCGTGCTCCACAGACTACAAAACCAGAGGAGGCGAAGAAGCAGCAAAAGGAGAAAACGATGACTTGCTGAAGTTACCGTGTGCGTGAGCCGAGCGGATAACTGCTCGACTTTCCACGGAGTTCGCAAGCGTGTTTCGAAGACTCCGCCTCCAAGGCGGCCATTGAGTCCACTTCTGCGATGCAGGACAGAGGCTCATGAAGAAGCACATGAACCGATACGTGGCAGAGCAGAACCATGACTGGCCACGCACACGGCCTTTAGCAACACAGGTCCCTACTAAGACCAATAACGAATCACTGAGGTGTAAAGTGGAAGACAGCTGCACTGTCGATGAGCCGACCAATAACTGCCCTCGGAGTACCCTCCGAGAGGACCGCACGAAGTATGCATAGCCGTCGAACAGTCAGAAATAGTTTCTCTGGTTCTCAAAGAAGAACACCGCCCACCGGCGACTCAGACACGCATTACGTCCTATGCAGGACGGGCGTGTGGAACTGCCAAGGCATTGACTGCCTTTGCAGTGGCGACATTGTCGCTCTTCGAGTTCATCCAGTGGGCGGCAAAACACGCACAGATGTTTGAAGCAGCCTTCCTTCCAGGAGCGGTTGACTTCGGGGTTGGAAACCCAAGCAGCGGCATCGAATCGTTCGCCTAGGCAAGCGATTCGCCACCACGTCGAACCACTTACAACGCCAAACGTGATTCAACCAAGGATAAGTCGTAGCGGCATTGGAGGCCTGGCTTTCAAGGAACATAGACAATGACTTCCTTGATCACCACCAATCCAAAAAAACTACAACTTCTTTCCACGAGGAACGTACGCGCTACTTGACTTATTGCAACATACAGATGTTAGGCGACCGTGCCACCATCTAGCGGTTCGGCAGCATCGGCGATCCATTGTGCGATTGATTCGGGTGGATTGAGCCGAATTGCACGCTCCGTGTTCGTCTGGTCTGGCGGCACGACCTCGACGTTAATCATCAAGGTGCGGCGAGATTCGCCGGAACCGAAGACGCCCATCGAATCGAGATTGCGCATGGCAGTTTCGAGCGCGGTTAGCCGCGATCCGTATTCGACGTTCCAGTTGTCATCGCCCATTGCGGGGCGTGCCAGCCACAAGTCGCGAACGGGTGCAAAGTGTTCCGCGCCAAAATCGAGAAATGGCGAATCAGCGTAGTGCCAACGATCAAGTTCAGGTTGGTCCGAACGGGCTAGCGATTCGTGCGACCATGCAGCGATGCATGGAGGAAGAGCCTCGCCGGTCGTGATAAGCACGCAATAGTAGAAGGTTTCGCCGGTGGCGAAGAGTTCGCGGAAGGCCATTGTGGCAGCGTCGGCAACCGCAGCGGTCAGTTCGT